>SLLF01000187.1 GCA_007134175.1 Kiritimatiellia bacterium
ACGATCCGTCCGCCCGGGTGCGGGCGGCGGCCGGCCGAATTCAGGCCCCGCCGGTGGCGGACCGAGTGCTTGGCGAGCGCGAAGATATGGATGACGCGCTGCATCTGTTCGAGGTACTACCCCTGGCGCCGGGCGGCTGGGTGTTTCGCGTGGATCCGGAAAACCACGGCGAAGCGGAGGCGTGGTTCACCGGCCCGGTGGACGACTGGGAGCCGATCCGTATAGAGCAGAGCTGGCAGCAGGCCGGCTACACCCATAGCGGACCGGCTTGGTACCGGCAGTATATGGAACTGCCCGCCGCGCCGGTGCATCAGGCCGTCATGCTGCATCTGCACGACTCCGTCGGTCCAGCCACGGTCTGGTTGAACGGGATCCAGGTGGGGGGGCACGATCCAGATGTCGCCCCGGACGGCGGCCCCCTGTTGGTGGACATCACCGACCAGATTGAATGGGAAGGGGCGAACCTTTTTGCCGTGCGCGTGGATGGTGCGGGTGAGCGGAGCGGCTTGGTGGGTCCCGTCCATATCGAAATATACGGCACGGCCCGTGTCTGGTAGCCCGGTGTACGGCTACACGAACTGTCGGTGCGTCTCGCTGTTGCCTTTGCAGTGATGGCTATGGGACGCGCAACCGCTACTAGGAGACAAATTATGAAACTTCGAGTCTGGGCGCTGGCCGGCTTGCTGGTTCCATTTTTGGGCGCATCGTTGGCGTCGGCGCGGGTTCGTTTGGTTGTGGACGGGGAGCCTTGGGCGCGGGTGGTGCTTCCGGCGGAGCCGACGGGGCTGGAACGGGAGGCCGCTCAAGATCTGGTTTGGCATGTCGAACGCTCCAGCGGTGCCCGTTTAGCGGTGTATACCGAGGACGAGCTGCCGTCGGTGGTCGCGACAGACGGTTTTTCACGGATTTACATCGGTGCAACCGCGGCGGCGCGTCAGGTGCATCCCACCGGCCCGGGAGCAGACGTCCCCGCCCGGGGTTGGCAGCCGGCAGAATTGCCGCCAGACGGGTATGTTCTGCGCTCCGTTGGGCGGGACCTGTTCGTGGTCGGCCGGGACAGCGGCACCCGGCATGGCGTATCCGATTTGCTGGAGCGCACGATGGGCGCACGCTGGCTTTGGCCGGGCGAGCTGGGGGTGTACGTGCGCCGGTCCGCAACGATTGAGATTCCGTCGCTGCGGGTGTTTAATGCGCCCAAGCTGGAAGCGCGGCATATCCGGTGGGGTCGGCTGGCCAACGTTTGGCAGGGGCGTGCTGCGTATGATCCGCTGGATGCCCGGATCGGATTTTCCCCCGACGTGCTGGACCGGTTTGCCGAGGCGAATCAGGTCTACCGGGATCGACACCGGTTCGGTGGTACGCATCCCAAGCCGCGTACGGGTCACGAATTTGAGGGATGGTGGGAAGCCTACGGGGAAGACCATCCGGAATGGTTTATGTTGAATGAGGAGGGCGAACGCGGTCCGCTTTCAGGTGCCAGCAAGCGGCGGGTGGCCCTGTGTGTTTCCAATGAAGCGTTACAGGATTACATCGTCGAGCGATGGCGTGAAAATCCCCGCTGGGGAGAGCGGGTACTGACGTTGGGCGAAGTGGACGCGCGGGTTTTTTGCCAATGCGAGGACTGTCTTGCCTGGGACGCTCCGCAACCCGCGCCACCCCCGGCGTTTGCCGCCGGCATTTACGATCCGTGGGTCAGCGACCGCTATGCCCGCTTCTGGCGGACGATTTACGAAAAGGCCTCATCCCATGATCCCGACGTGCTGGTGACCACCTTCCTTTACTGGAACTACGCGCCGGCCCCGGTGATAGAGACGAATTTGAACCGCCACATTTATGGTGAGTTCGTACCGTGGGGCAGCATGCCCACCTATTATCCGATGCCGGAGGAGAGCGACGCCTGGCTGCGCGAACAGTGGCTGGGCTGGGCACGTACGGGTATCCGCCTGGCTTACCGTCCGAATCACCCTCCGGATGGGTATCAGATGCCGGTGGTGGACACTTGGCAGTCGGGCCGGTTTCTGCAGTTTGCCTACCGCCACGGCATGGAGCGGACGGATTTCTGCTCGCTTGGCGGCCAGTGGTCTATTCAAGGGCTGAAGTTGTATGTCATGCATCGGCTGATCAGTGACCCTGAACTGGATATCGGCGCGGTGCGCCGGGAATATTTCGAGGCGTTTGGCCCGGCTGCCGGTCAGGTGGAGCGCTATTGGGATTACTGGGAGGACTACAGCCGTGAACACATCATTCAATACCCGGAGCCCGGACACAGCAATAACCGGTTCCACCGCTATGTGCGCACGGCCTACCTCGATTTCCCGCCCGACGCCTTTGTCTCGGCGGAAGAGCTCCTTGCGGAGGCGCTTGAGGTAGCTGCCGCAGCGGACCTTCCCGAGTATGCGGAACGGGTGCATTTCCTGCAGGTCGGGTTGGAGCACGCGCGTCTGGCGGCGGCATTGTCCGCGGTTTGGAAAGGTGAACCCACCGGCTTGCCGCAATTGGAGCCGGACCGGATCGGCCGGGCTCAGCAGGCCTTGGAAGCGCTGGTCGCTTTTCGTCGTCAACATGAAGCGCTGTTCTTTGCCGATCTCTACTCGTTTGCCTCCCGCCAGGAGCGCATGAACCTGCTGGGGATCGACGATGTGCCGCTGGACCTGGAGGGCCAGGCCGCCGGCAGCGGTGAGCGGGCCACGGCTCTGCGGGCACTGGGTGCCCGCGAGTGGGGCCCGGAACTGGCGGCCGCCTTGGAAGAGGGCCTGCAGGATCCGCACTTGCTGGTCCGGCATACCGCCCGCGAGATGCTGGCGGAGCGTCATCCTGGCACGGGCGAGGAGTCGGCGTTGCTCTTGTCAGCCTTTGCCGAGGCGTTGCGCTCGGAGGACGAAGCGGAACGCTGGACGGCGGCTCGCTTGTTGCAGTCGCTGGCTGAACCGCCGGCCGCGCTGGCCCGGTTGGTGGAGCCATTGAGTGACGATCCGTCCGCCCGGGTGCGGGCGGCCGCGGGCCAGATTGACATTCCCGCCGTGGTGAACCGTGTCCTTGGTGAACGCGAGGATATGGATGATGCCCTGCATCTTTTTAATGTTTTTCCCCTGGCGCCGGGCGGCTGGGTGTTTCGCGTGGATCCGGAAAACCGCGGCGAAGCAGAGGTGTGGTTTGCCGGCCCGGTCGACGACTGGGAGCCGATCCGCATAGAGCAGAGCTGGCAGCAGGCCGGCTATACCCATAGCGGACCGGCTTGGTACCGGCAGCATATGGAACTGCCCGCCGCGCCGGTGCATCAAGCCGTCATGCTGCATCTGCACGACTCCGCCGGTCCGGCCACGGTCTGGTTGAACGGGGTCCAGGTGGGGGGCCACGATCCGGATGTCACCCCGGACGGCGGTCCTCTGTTGGTGGACATCACCGACCAGATCGAATGGGAAGGGGAAAATCTCTTTGCCGTGCGCGTGGCTGGTGCGGGTGAGCGGAGCGGCTTGGTGGGACCCGTCCATATCGAAATATACGGTACGGCGCGCATCTGGTAACCTGCGGTTGTGCCGCTTCGCGGCTACTCACGTGCTCTGCCGAGCTGTAATCCTGAATAGGAGACCATAATAAGAATGGCAGGGAACAGTTAACAACCATTTGACTAGTCATAATGGTCATGATAGATTGTGGCGCTTAAAGGAAGTGAGATATCATGACCACGATGCTGGTTTCTGAATTCAAAGCCAAATGCCTTGCCGTGCTGGACCGGGTTCATAGCGGGGGCGATCCTGTTCTGGTGACGCGGCGGGGCAAGCCGCTCGTCCGCGTGGTGCCGGTCACGGAACGATCCGGAACGCCGCGCAAGCTGGGCGTGCTGGCTGGTGAGGCGAGTGCCCGGGGCGACATTGTGCTTGCGGAATCTTCGGGGGACTGGGAAAGCCTGAAATGACCCTGCTGCTCGACACCCATGCCTGGTTCTGGGCGATCGAGGCGCCGGAGAACTTGGGGCCGCAATGCCGGGTCGCGCTGGAATCGCCGGATAATGAGCTATTTGTTGCGACCATATCGACGGTTGAATTCGGGCAACTCCAGGCATCGCAACGGATTGAGTTCAAGGGCACATTGGAGTCCTGGGTGCGGCGGGGAACGGAAGCCCTGGGATTGCAAACCGTGACACTCTCTCAGGCCATAGCCTTGCTTGCCTACGCGCTGCCGGGAAGATTCCACAAAGATCCGGCCGACCGCCTGCTGGTGGCTACCGCCATTCATCATGGCTTCATGATCGTTACAGCTGATGACCGAATTCTTACCTATCCGCACGTGATGGCGATGGACGCACGACGATAGCCGGTGATCAAAACGGGGTCTCGACATTCTACCATTAGGGTGCCGGAGAAAACAGGGTGACATTGGGCCGCTTCGATCAGACAGATGTGTGGCCAGGTAACAACGCATCGTATTTTTGCAGTTCGAGTCCGAGCCTAATAGAGCATCTTGCAAAACCTGCTCTGGGATGGCTGCGTATGGTTGGCCTTGGTCTTGCGGAGCTCGACCCTCCAGGCGGGTGGGCGAGAGATACCCTTGATCTGGAGGGGCGGCGCTCCGTCGCCGCC
>SLLF01000300.1 GCA_007134175.1 Kiritimatiellia bacterium
CGTAGAAATCGGTACGGGCGCGTTGCAGCGCCGGGGTTGAACAGCCGCCGGCCAGGAGCATGCCCGCCACGACCAACCAGCCAAAAGCGCTAACGCGGAATGGGCCGGCGCATTTCGCTGGCGGGCCGTTGGGGGACCGGCATGCTCCTCGTGGCGCGGCCATGGGGTACGCCTACCATCCGACCAAGGGCTGTCGCGCCTCGCGCGCAAACTCGCGCTCAGCCGTCCATTCCAGCAAGCCGGTTTCGAGGTTCGTGACTTCCAGGGTCAGCTTGTAGAAGCGACGCACCGTGCGTGACACGCGTACCTGACGTGGCGACCGGTCGGCCATTTCGGTTAAGGAGCCCGACAACATGTAACGCGCCCCCAGTTGCTGGCCAATAGCGGCCTGGGTTTCCGGCGTGGCCTGGGCGGCCTGGTAACCTTGTTCGCGCAGCAGATCCTCGCGGCGGGCCTCGTTTACGAACCGCAGATTGCCGGTCTGGAACAACAGCGTCCGCAGCCGGTCACTCAGGTTCTTGGTGTCCAGGTACTCGCTAGTCCGGTTCTGCACGCCCGCGATCATCATGATGGGCGGCTCGGATTGATCCACGATGAAGGGGCTGTAGCCCAGCTCGTTCGCGAAGCTCTCGGTAATCTGGCGCAGATCCGTGAAACCAAACCGTTCATCCACCGGATCGGCCGTATCAAGATCTACACCACGGGTCTGGGCGCGGAAAGCGGCACAGCCGCTCAGCCAAAACGCCATCGATCCAGCCGCAACAATAGTCAGCCAACGAATGGTAGTGGTACTAGTCATTTGGGTTCCTCCCTTAGCAGGTGATTATGCATACCGGTCGTTAGACGCGACCGATGCGCATAGTATTCACCTTTTTGGGCGGGAATCAACTCTTAGTCATTTAGTCATCAAGCCTAAAAAAAACGCTTGCCAGCCCGGGGCGGATCCGTATGATACCGCTGCATTGGGTTCTTCACGACGAAGAACGGAAGCGAGTGCCTGCCTGCCACAGGCGGGCCAAAGCGGATTTTCCCCGTAACCCCGATGGTTCGGGTATGGGAACAACCTATGGAGGTATATCGTGGCGACAACACATGACGTCCGCACGGACGTAGGCGTGCCGGATCTATTGGAAGCCGGTTTGCACTTCGGTCACCAGACCAAGCGCTGGAATCCCAAAATGAAGCCGTATATTTTCGGCGAACGCAATGGGATCTATATCATTGACCTGACCAAGAGCCTGGCGCATCTGCGGCTGGCGCAGCAGTTCCTGTATGACACCGTTGTCACCGGGCGCAAAGTCCTGTTTGTCGGGACCAAAAAGCAGACCCAGGAACCGCTGCGGGAAGCAGCGGAACGGTTGAACCAGTTTTACGTTACCCATCGCTGGCTGGGTGGTACCCTGACCAATAGTCAGACCGTCCGCCGCAGTGTGCAACGGATGCGGGATCTGGAGCGCATGGAAAAAGAAGGCGAGCTGGACAAGCTCGCGTCCAAGAAAGAGTCGTCCATGCTGCGCCGTGAATACCAGAAGTTGCACCGCAACTTGTGCGGTATTGCCGACATGGACCGGCTGCCCGGTGCCATGTTCGTGGTGGATATCAACCGCGAGGCCATTGCCGTGGCGGAGGCCAATCGACTGGGCATTCCCGTGGTGGCGTTGGTGGATACCAATTGCGATCCGGACGTGATCGACTATCCGATTCCCGGTAATGACGATGCGATCCGGGCCATCCGGCTGGTTGTCAAGAGTGTGGCCGATACCATTCAACAGGCGTCCAATGAATATGCCAAGATTGCGGCGGAAGAAGCGCGCCGCCGGGCCATTGAGGAAGCCGAAGCCGCCGCGCGGGCCAAGGCGGCGGAAATAGAGCGTAAGCAACGGGAGAAGGAACGCAAGGCCAAGGAGGCGGAAGAGCGGGCGAAGGAGCGGGCCCGCCTGCAAGAAATAAAGGCCAAGGAAAATGCCTTGAAGGAAAAGGCCAAGCAGGAAGCCCTGGAACAAGCCAAGGCGGAGAATGCCGTCAGTCAACCGGCAGCAGCAGCGCCTGCCGCGCAGACGGATACGGCGGATGGCGAGCCTGCGGCCCCCGCCGCGCCCGACGACGTGAATAAATAAGTAAAGGAGTTTTGTTATGGCGGATATTACAGCAGCCCAAGTTAAAGAATTACGTGACGCGACGAACGTCAGCATGATGGAGTGCAAGAAGGCCCTGGTCAAAACCGGTGGCGACAAGGAAAAAGCCATGATTCTACTGCGCGAGCAGGGACTGGCCATCGCCGGCAAGCGCGCGGAGAAATCGGCCAACCAAGGACTGGTGGCGGCCGAAGTGCTGGACGGCGGCAAGGTGGGCGTGATGATCGAGGTCAACTGCGAAACCGACTTCGTCGCGCGCAATGAAAACTTCCAGCAGTTCGTTGGCGGCCTGTTGACCAAAGCCCGCGATTACGCGGACGGTGAGCTGGCCGAGGCGGTTCAGGATGAGTTGGCGGACCAGATCGCGGCCATTGGCGAGAATATGAAGGTGCGGCGCAACGTGCGCTATACCTTGCAGGGGCCGGGAACCATCGCCAGCTATATCCATCTGGGTGGCAAGATCGGGATCTTGTTGGAAGTCGGTTGCGAACAGGACGCGACGCTGGAAAAACCGGAGTTCAAGGAGTTGGTAAAGGATATCACGCTGCACATTGCGGCCAGCAATCCCAATTACCTGGATCGCAGCGAGGTTCCGCCGGACGTGCTCGAAGCCGAAAGGTCGATCTTCGCCAAACAGGCCGAAGGCAAGCCGGCGAACATCGTTGAGAAAATCGTGGATGGGAAAATCGAAAAGTTCTATGGACAGATCTGCCTGCGCGAGCAGCCGTTTGTCAAAGATGCCGACCATACCGTCCAGCAGTTGCTTGACACCACCGGTAAGGCCTTGGGCGATACGTTGAGCATTCGGCGCTTTGCGCGCTATCAGATCGGTGCGTAGCCAGCCGTATGGCCGCTGTAGACCAGCCAACTGATGTAGCCGAGATAGCCCACCAGTAGGAGAGCCCCCTCGCGGCGGTCGATGACAAAGCCGCTACGCATGACCGGCAGCATCACCAGTGCACTGGCCAACAGCAGGGCCATGTCTGCCGGTGTGACCAAGTCACTGTCGACACCGAACCAGATGGCGGTCAGGCCCAGAATGGCGAGGATATTGAACAGGTTGGAGCCGATGGCATTGCCGAGAACAAGATCGCCTTGGTCTTTCATGGAGGCCACCACCGAGGTGGCGATTTCCGGTAAACTGGTGCCAACGGCGACCAGCGTTAACCCGATCAAGTAAGGTGGCCATCCCAGTCGCTGGGCACCGCCGATGGCGCCGTCCACGAACAGACGTGAGCCAACGAGCAGAACAACGAGTCCCCCACCCAGCAAGACGCCCGCCCAACGCGGTGGGAGCGAGGGGCTGTCCGGTGAGGGGGCGGCACGTGTCGCAACTTCGCGCCGCGCACTGCGGGCGGTGAAATGCACCAGACCGCCGCCGCCCAGTAGCAGGATGGCGCCCTCCCACCGATTAATGTGGGGGGTAACGAGCATAAAAACCAGGGCGACGGTGCTCAGCAGCAGCCACGGGATCTCGCGTCGCACCAGATTGCGTTCAACATGAATCGGCCGGATCAGCGCGGCCAGCCCCAGTACCAGCAGCAGGTTGGCGATATTGGACCCGATAATGTTGCCCAGGGCGAGGCCGCTCTCACCCGCATAGGCTCCACGCAGCGAGACCGCTAGTTCCGGCGTGCTGGTGCCGAACGCGACTATGGTAATGCCCACCAGCAAGGGGGTGGCCCCCCAGCGCAAGGCCAGCGCTGCGCTTCCCCGGACCAGTGCTTCCGCGCCGAGATAAAGCAGCACGACACCGACCGTCAATGACAGCAGCCATCCCATCGACCTTACCATTCAGGATGGTCAGCAATGGCGGAGAGGTACGCTCCGTACTCGTTGCTGGCCAGTGGTTGGGCCAAGGCGCGCAACTCGTCGGCGGAAATCCATCCCTTGCGGAACGCGATTTCTTCGATGCAGGCCATTTTCAGGCCTTGGCGCTCTTCAATCGTTTGCACATAATTCGACGCTTGCAGCAACGACTCATGGGTGCCCGTGTCGAGCCACGCGAAACCGCGGCCCAGCACTTCGACGGTCAGTTCGCCACGATCCAGGTAGACGCGGTTCAAATCCGTAATTTCCAGTTCGCCGCGGGCCGAGGGGGTCAACTGCTTGGCATACTCGACCACTTTGTCGTCGTAAAAATAGAGACCGGGAATGGCATAGCGGGAGCGCGGTTGTTTGGGTTTCTCCTCGATATCCAAGACCTGGCGCTGTTCGTCGAACACCACCACGCCATAGCGTTCCGGGTCTTTAACCAGATAGCCGAAGATACGTCCACCCCGGGTCAAGGTTCCCGCCTTGCGCAACAAGGAGTGCAAATTGTGGCCGAAGAAGATGTTATCCCCCAGCACCAACGCCACCGGCTCGTTGTCGATGAAAGATTCCCCGATCAAAAAGGCTTGCGCCAAGCCTTCCGGGCGCGGCTGTTCCGCATA
>SLLF01000063.1 GCA_007134175.1 Kiritimatiellia bacterium
CCAGACAACGGGGGCGGCGTACGTGAAACAACTCTTAAGCCCGCCCTTCGTTACCTTGTTGGCCAGCCTCGCCTGGGTGTTGGTGCGCGATTCATGGGGCATCACCTGGACGGGTATGTTGGCGGAATTGGTGGAGTCGGTGGTGTTCGTTGCGCGCACGCTGGGGCAAGCCGCTATCGGTGTGGCGGTGATCATTGCCGGCAGTCGCTTTGCCGTGCTGCGCCTGCGCACCATGATGGGGTGGCGGCTTTGGGTGTTGGGCGTCATCCGGCTGGTGATCATCCCTTTGCTGCTGTTGCCGTTGCTGCAGTGGTTGCCGCTGGATGATGTGGCGCGGGGCGTAGTGGGTATTGTGGTCGTGATGCCGTCGGCTATGACCAGCGTGGTCTTTAGTGAACGGTTCGGCGGCGATACGGAATTCATTGCCGGCGGCCTGCTGCTGACCCATTTGTGGGCCTTGGTGACCGTGCCGTTGTTTCTGGCCTGGATCATGTAGCGCCGCTGGTCATCCCCCCTCGTCAACGCAGGGCTCGAAAGCGCGGCCGGTACCGAGGCCCGCCCTCTGTGGCGGGTGCGAGCGGTTTTGCGAGAGCCGCTGTAGTTAGAGCCGCTTGATCTGCACCCGGTTCTGCTTCCCGCGCAGGTCAACCTGAACCTGTATCCGGCCCATGAAGACCTCGGCGTATACGACCTTCTCTTCTTCCTCTTCCGGGCCGAACTGGAACTGTATAGCGAGGTCCCACTCCGTCGGATTCCAGCGCTGCGTGTTGCCCGCCAACAGATAGCCATAGTGATACACCCATGCCCCGTCCACTTGCTCGCTTGTCCGGGGTGGTCCGAGGAAGTGCTCGATATCCCCGCGTACGGGTATCTGAACGCGGTGCTCTTCCCAGAACCAATCAGTGGCGTGGTCGGCATGGGCCAGCCGTCCATCCTTCATAGGGCGAAATACCTCTTCGAAATTTTCCGAGGTAATCACCGGCGCAAAGCGTAGCGGCAGCTCCACTTCCTCCAAGCGCTGTTGCGCATTGAAAACCAAGTCAATGACGATATCAAACGGAGCCGGTTCTCCCGGCGTCCCGGGATCCGGTGGCTGCTTGATGTACTGATAGATCTCCCGCGCCCGCCCGTTCGCTTCCTGGAATTCCGACGCGGCCAGCCCGGAAAGCCAGCCGAGGTCATCCGGTCGCAAGACCGGTTGCCGGGCCACGACAGTGGGCTGGGTGCCTTCCTTAATATGGAAAAAATCAGGAAAGGCGGAAAGCTGGCGGCGAAATTGGTTGAGACGCCAATAGACACAACCGGTCAGGGGAAGAAAGAGCATCACGGCCAGTAGCGACAAACCGACGCGTCGGCCGCGAGCCGATTGCGCTGGCGAACATCTGGCTGCACTATGCATCGTGTTACGCCGCATACGCCTACCTCCTGTCATTTTGAGCGGAGCGGCAGCGACGTCGAAAAATCCCGTTCGTCGCCAGACGGCGTGGTGTTTGAATCCGGTCCCCAACGTGCCGTTGGCTATCGCCGCACGACCGACCAACCCGGGATTATGCCTGTGAGGTGCCATCAAGGTCCTTTCGGTGGAAGAACATGCATCAGGGCGTCGCCCACAGGGCTTGGCGGGCGGCAACCACCCGTTGGCGGGCGGCTGCCGCAGTCGGCGCCAAGGCGGTTAGGTGGCCCATCTTGCGGCCGGTCCGAGCTTCGGTCTTGCCATACAAGTGCAAGGTGACGGCACCATCTTGCCAGATCCGCTGCCAATCGGGTTCGCCATGGCACCAGCCGTCACCGAGCAAATTCGCCATGGCCGCCGCCGGGGCCCGCGCCGCAGGCGCAATGGCTGGTCCCCCGGCCGTGAGTCTTGCCTGTTGCTCGAACTGGCTGATGGAACAAGCCTCGATGGTCAAGTGCCCGGAGTTATGCGGGCGGGGCGCGATTTCGTTCACCATCACCTGGCCGTCCGTCGCCACGAAACACTCCACGCAGCATAACCCCTCCAACTGCAGTGCATCGGCGACCTGCTGACCGATGGCGTGGGCGGCGGGGCCCCAAGATTGGGTGTCGTCCGCCTCCCAAGTGGTGATGTCCAGAATATGGTTAGCGTGCGTGTTGCGGAACGGCCCGTACACTACCGTATGCCCCGCCGCATCCCGCGCGATCAGCAGCGAGCATTCATCCGCCAGCGTTATACGCTGTTCCACGATCAATTCAGCCGGGCGGCCGAGCGCTTGCCAGACCGTACCGGGATCGTCCTGGGCGTCGACCCCGCACTGTCCTTTCCCGTCGTATCCCAGTTCCGTAGTCTTAACGATAGCCTGGCCGCCCCAGCGCACAACCGCTGCGGCTAACTCGTCGCTGGTCGTAACGCGGGCGAAGGGGGTGACCGGAATGGCATGGTCCTGCAAAAAGGATTTTTCGCGGATCCGGTTACGGGTAATGGCGAGGATGGCAGGATGGGGTCGCACGGGTACCTGTTCCGCCGCCGCCAGCACCGTGGCGGCCGGCACGTTTTCAAATTCATAGGTGATGGCGTCCACCGCGTTGGCAAATCGCGCGACGGCATCGAGGTCGTTGTATTCCGCCTGCACGTGGCGAGCGGCGACGAGCGCCGCCGGTGGTTGATCGTCGGGGGCGAAGACGGTCACCCGGTAGCCGAGGCGCGCCGCTGCCTGAGCAAACATGCGGCCCAGCTGGCCGCCGCCGAAAACGCCTAGCGTGGCGTTCGGAGGCAAGGGGGTGCTGTTACGCTCAGCGTTGTGACTCATTCTTCCAGCTTTTCCTGACTAACCCGTTGGGTTTGTGCATCACGATAGGCGTGCAGGCGCTGGGCCAGTTCGCGGTCGGTGCCGGCGAGGATCGCTACGGCCAGTAACGCTGCATTGCGCGCGCCGGCTTCCCCGATCGCCAGCGTCCCAACGGGAATACCCGCCGGCATCTGCACAATCGAGAGCAACGAGTCGAGGCCGTTCAATGCCCGACTTTTGATCGGCACCCCCAGCACCGGCAGGATCGTCTCTGCAGCCAGCATGCCCGGCAGATGTGCTGCGCCGCCGGCGCCGGCAATGATGACGCGCAGGCCGCGTTCTTCGGCCTTGGCAGCATAGTCGGCCAATCGGCGCGGCGTTCGGTGCGCGGACACGATACCGGCCTCGGCGGCCACACCGAATCTCTTCAACTCTTCCACGGCGCATTGCATGGTGGCCCAGTCGGACTTGCTGCCCATAACGACGCCGACCAACGGTTTCTTGCTCGATAGCATATTACTTCCCCCATTTACGGTTTGATTGTTTGGACGTCACGCGCCCTTCCGGCGGTAGCGCGTCCCGGGTCTGGCCCACAGCCTCGAGCACGGCGTCGGTGGTGCGGAAGTGACATTTAACGGTGTCGAGCAACACTTCAGGTCCATGCGCAGCGACCAGTTCGCCCGCCACCGTGCGTACGCGGTCGGAAGCGCCTTTGGGTACATTTATTTCGTATTGCTCGCCGAGACGCCGCAAGGCAGCCAGAAAACCAGCCCGGGCCAGGATCGAAGCCGCCGCCACCCCGGGATCGGATTCGGCTTTGGGGCGCTGCTCCAAGGTGATCGAGCGCCCGTTCCGGAGTAGCGCCTTTTCCACTTGCGATTTGGGGCCGAACTGGTCCGACAAGGCCCGGGGACAATCCGGCACTTTCTCCAGCAGGTTTTCGATAGCCCGCGCATGGCCCCAGGCGAGGATGGCGTTGACACTACGCATCTTGGCATAGAGCCGGTTGTAGGCCCGGGGACCGATGGTGACCACCGCGTAACGTTCCTGCAGGATCTTTCGGATTTCCCGGGCCATTTCCTCCGCCTTGCGGTCGCTGCTGACGGTCTTGCTGTCGCGGACGCCGTTTTGAGCGAACGTCTTGGCTAGCGGTTTGTTGACATAGGCGGCCGCGATGACCATGGGGCCGAAGAAATCGCCTTTGCCGCTTTCATCGATACCCATGTGTGGATCGTGTACGGCAGGGTCCAGCTCCTCTTCATACCCCAGTCCGGCCTGCTGCAGCACCAGCGGTTCCAGGTTGTACAGGACCCAGTCCTGCGCACCCTTGCCCTGCACCAGACATTTGCCACTGGTATAAAGGGCAATACGGCAACCCTCCGCATCGGCGGCGATACGCGTGTAGGGCATTTCCACCGGTCGGACGTTGCCCTGACGCAGTACGCGTATCAACCGCTCCTGTTGCCCTGCATCCAGTTTATAGGTGAAAGAAGTAGTGGACATGGGATGGCTATAGCTATTTTTCGCCTGCCACGACTTCGGCCACATTCAAGGCGTGATCCTTCAGTCGGCGATAGTGGTTCAACATATCCATATAGATGAGACTCTTTAGCGGCGTCACCTTGTCTTCCCCCAGGCGTTGCAGGTGGCGTTTGCGGATTTGTTTCATCAGGCGGGTGATGTTTCCACCATCGCCGCGGGCCCTGGCGATGACATCGGTTTGGTTGGCGCGCGCCGCCTGGTTGATGAAATGCACGTACTCGGAGATCTCGCGGTGGAGCTGCTGC
>SLLF01000178.1 GCA_007134175.1 Kiritimatiellia bacterium
ATTGGTGATGTCATTCTCCTTCCGCGCCGGGCTTGAGCGCGTCGGCGGCGGCGTGGCTGGTTTTGCCCGTCACGCCCTGTGGTGCGCGGTGCTGCTGCTGGTCATTGCCCTGTGGGCGCCGGAATCGATCCGCCAACCGGTGGAGGAGTCCTCCTACATCGGTTCCCAAACGCTGGCACGGTTGTTACCCCGCTACAAAGCACTTGTTGCCCGGCACCCGGAATGGCCGCTGCCGACGGTTCCACCCGACCCGATACCCACCGACGAGCCGGCACCGGCCGATCCCGAGGAATGGAACCCCTAAGAACGTGAGATTGGATATGGCTTTTCCCGCACGCACGGATCAGATCGAGGAAATCCGCGTCCACAGCGACATCGTGGATGTGATTCAGCGCTACGTCCCCCTTAAGAAGGCCGGTCGCCAGTTCAAGGCCTGCTGTCCGTTCCACAAGGAAAAGACCCCGTCGTTCCAGGTCAATCCGGACAAGCAGCTCTACTACTGTTTCGGCTGCGGTGCAGGCGGCGACGTGTTCAAGTTCGTGATGCAATATGAAAACGTCGAGTTTTTGGAAGCGGCACGCATTCTGGCTGACCGTGCCGGCCTCCCATTTGAACCGCGTTCATCCGAAGGAGGAGGACCGGCGACGCCCCGCACCGACCTCTACCGCTTGCACGAGCAACTCGCCGCCTGGTACCACGCGAACCTGAAAGAAGCGGCCGCGGCCGAAAAAGCGCGCCAGTACCTGGCGGAACGAGACCTGACGGCCGCCATAGAGCCGTTCCAGCTGGGCTACGCCCCCCCACCGGCCCAAGCCCTGGAACACTGGGCCGATGAACAGCAGATCCCGCGGCCGTTGCTGGAACAGGCCGGTGTCCTGCTGCCCAGCGACCGCGGTGGCCCTCCGTTCGACCGCTTCCGCGGACGCTTGATGTTCCCGATCCGTAATGAACAGGGGCGCATCGTTGGTTTCAGCGGACGCATTCTGGACGCTTCTTCCCCGGCCAAATACGTCAACAGCCCGGAAACCCCGTTATTTAAGAAGGGCCGGCTGCTTTACGGCCTGGACCGGGCACGGCAAACCATGACGGACACGCGCCAGGCATTGATCTGCGAAGGACAGATCGACGTCATTCGCTGCCAGTTGGCCGGACTGGAAAACGCGGTGGCACCGCAAGGGACGTCCCTGACGGAGGGGCACGCGGCCTTATTGAAACGCTACGCCGACGAAATCGTGCTGGTTTTCGATGCGGACCATGCCGGGCGCACCGCCGCGTTGCGGGCGGCGGAACCTTTGCTGGGCGAAAGTTTGACCGTGCGCGTTGTGACGCTGCCCATGGGGGAAGATCCGGACAGCTTGATCCGCGGCCAGGGGCGTGACGCGCTGGCCAGCTTACTGCACGACGCCCCGGATCTGGTCACCTTTCAAGTAGCCGGCCTCAAGAAACAGGGCGAATTAGACCATGCGGCCGGACGCACCCGTGCGGTGCGCGCCATCCTGGAAACCATCCGCTACGCCCCCAGCGCGGTTCAACGCGAGGATTTCTGCCGTAGCGCCGCTATGCAAATCGGAGTCAGTGAAGAGGCCCTGCGCCGGGACATGTGGCAACAGGAACGGCCGGCACCTAAACGCGCCATGCCCCCTCCCCCGCCACCGATGTCAACGCCGCACGACTTCCCGCCCCAGGAAACGAAATTGATCGAGCTGATGCTCGCGCACCCGGAGGTAATCGAGCTGGTGCATCAATACGTACCCCCACAGGCCATTACCCACCCGGCCTGCCGCACGCTTATGGAAGTCATCATGACGGCACCCGACCCGCATGAATTAAATCTCGCAGCCCAATTAACACAGTACGATGATGCCATACAGCGCCTGGCCGCCCGCTTGCAAATGGAATCGCGACCGATCGCAGGCGATGAATTCACCTGCCTGCATGCCGCGCAGGATCTGGTTTTCAATCTACGCATCCGCCAGCTAGCCCGCCGCATTCAACAGTGTCGCGAGCATCTGACGGCGGCCACCGGCACGGCCGCCCGCGAACTGGAGAACGAGCGCGCCCAGCTATTCACCGTGAAGAAGCGCTTGGAAGCGCTTTGGATCGAAAAAAAATGGGATCAGGCCGTGCCTATCCTGGAATGGGATGATTGATACCGCTTGCCCTGGAATCGGACGGAAACTATAGTGCCTGCTACAACGTCCACCGTCCTAACCAATGGCCGCTGGATCCATAACCCGCACAACCCCGACAGGAGTTTAATCGTGATGGAGTCTGAACTGGACCACCAGCTAGATCATGTTGATGCCGATCGCAGGGAACAGGCCCTTGACGCCTGGCTCGCGGCCCGTCCGGCTGGCGAGGATTGGCCCCGAAGCGAGGCGGTCAATCTCCACCTGCACACCTTCTTTTCCTTCAACGGTGAGAACTGTTCGCCAACCCGGTTGGCCGTGCGGGCGCGGACGGCAGGACTGGCCGTGGCGGGCATCGTGGATTTCGACGTACTCGACGCGGTGGAGGAGTTCCAGGCTGCGGCGAGGCGCCTGCGGCTACGCGCCTGCACCGGCATCGAAACACGCGTTTACGTACCCGAGTTAGCCGACCGCGTGATCAACTCGCCGGGGGAGCCCGGTATCGCCTATCACATGGGGATCGGCATACCGCGTCGCCGACTCGCCCCGCCGGCCGCATCCTTTCTGGCCGGGTTGAAGGAAACGGCGGAGCGGCGTAACCGGGATCTGCTGCAACGGGTCAATGCCTTCCTGCAGCCGGTGACGCTGGACTACGACCGCGATGTTTTGCCCCTGACGCCAAACGGCAATGCCACCGAACGCCATTTGTGCAGCGCGTACGCGCACCAGGCGGCAACGACCTTCCCCGCGCAGGAAGCCTTGGCGGCGTATTGGAGTGAAAAACTGGCTACGGCCATCCCGGTCGAGCAGTGTCCGGCAACTCCGGCCCTGCTCGATCTAATCCGGGCAAAAACAATGAAGCGGGGAGGCGTTGGCTACGTGCCGCCCGACGCTACGGCATTCCCGCGGCTGCAGGATATGAACGCGTTTGTGCGGGCGGCCGGCGGCATTCCCTGCGTGGCCTGGCTGGACGGTTGCTCCACTGGCGAGCAGGCCATGGAGGAGTGGCTGGATGTCGCCATGGGCAGTGGCGTGCGCGCCTTGAACATCATTCCCGATCGAAACTATACACCCGGAGTCGAGGACGAGAAAGTCGCCCACCTGCGCGCGGTCATCGCGCTGGCGGAACGGCGACAGCTATTGCTTGCGGTCGGCACGGAAATGAACGCGCCCGGCCAGAAATTCGTCGATGATTTCGCTTCGCGTGAGCTGTCCCCATACCGTGCGCTATTTTTACGGCACGCGCACATACTTTATGCGCACACCATGCAGGAGCGCTATTGGCAACGCGGATTCCAGAGCAATTGGGCACAAGCAACCTACCCGGATATCGGTGCCAGGATGGACTTCTTCGCGGCACTGGGCGAGGCCGTTCAGCCGGAACCGGATGAAGACCGGTTTCGTGCAGCGTTTGCCGAGGCGTCCCGTTACCGCCCTGGGAATAATCACTAGAAAGGATACACTCATGACCACAGAACTGCCTGACACACAGCGCGCCATCCAACTAACAGGACCAGACACCCTGGAACTGAACCGAGCCAAGCCCGTACCGCAACCGGGACCGCATCAAATTCTAGCCAGGGTCGAAGTAACGGGTCTCTGTTTCTCGGACTTGAAACTGCTGAAACAATTTGACGGCCATGTGCGCAAATCCGCTGTGACAGCGGTTCTCGATGACACCACCCTGCAATCAATTCCAAGTTACGTGCCGGGCCCAAAACCGACGGTGCCCGGTCACGAAACAGTCGTTCGCGTGGTCGCCGTCGGTTCCGCGGTAGAAACAGTGACCGCCGGTGATCGTCGCTTGGTACAAGCGGACTACCGCTGGTTGAAGACGGCACAGTCCAATGCCGCGTTCGGATACAATTTCGAGGGCGGGCTGCAAGAATACGTTTGCTTCGATGAACGCGTGATACTGGACCCAAACGGTGATTCGACCCTGTTGCCTGCGCCCGATGACCTGCCGGCATCGGCCGTTGCGTTATCGGAACCGTGGGCGTGCGTGGAGGACTCCTACGTGGCGCGGGAACGCTGCGAACCGCTGGCGGGCGGGCGAAGTTTGGCAGTGGATTGCCGCGATTTCGATCCAGCCCAACTGAACACGATTCCGGACGAATCATTGGATGATCTCGTCTTTAGAGGCGCCAATGCCGATCTACTGGAGCGGCTGTTTCCCAAAATGGCCAAGCATGGCGTCGTGAACATTGTACAGCGCGGTGAGCGTTTTGGACGGACGGTGGAGACGCCGGTCGGACGCCTCCACTACGGCGGGGTACGAATCTCCGGCACCACGGGGGACGACCCGGCTGACGGCTACCGCCGCATCCCGGTCACCGGCGAAATCCGGGCGGGCGACAAGATCGACGTGGTCGGGGCCGCCGGCCCGATGGGGACGATGCACGTGATCCGCAACTTGTGCCAGGGCGTGGCCGGCGTCGCGGTCTGGGGCGGCGATATGAGCACGGAGCGACTGGCCCAATTGGCGAAATTGGCCGATCCGCTCGCTGCCGCCAACCAAGTGCAATTCCACACCTATCACGCCAAGGATAATCCCCCGCAGGAACCGTTCAACTATATCGCGCTGATGGTCCCTGCTCCGGCCCTAGTGGCGGCGGCCGTCGCCCGGGCTGCGCCCGGCGCGATCATCAACATCTTTGCCGGCATTCCGGCTCATGTCACCCATCCGGTTGATCTCGATACCTACATCGACCGGAACCTTTACTTCATTGGCACCAGCGGCAGCACCATTGAAGATATGCGCATCGTGCTGCAGAAGGTGACTGACCGCCGTCTGGACACCAACCTATCGGTCGCTGCCGTCAGCGGGCTGGACGGCGCGGTGGACGGCATCCGTGCGGTGGAACACCAGGCGATTCCGGGCAAGATCATCGTGTATCCGGCTTGCGCCGGCTTGCCGCTGACACCACTGGCTCAGCTCGCGACCACCTACCCTGCAGTGGGAGCCGAACTTAACAATGGCGCCTGGACCGCTGCGGCCGAAGCGGCTCTGTTGGCGCAGTTCAACCCAGGGACAGGAGCCTGACATGAAAATATGTCTACGCGACAAGGTGGCGGTTATTACCGGTGCGGCTCAAGGGTTAGGCGCTGCGTTGGCGCAGCGCCTTGCCGAGGAAGGATGCCGGCTGGCGCTGTTCGACCTTAAGGCCGATGCCGTGGAAGCAACGGCCAGTGAACTGCAGGCGTCCACCGGCGGCCACGCCCTGGCGGTAGCAGGCGATGTGACACAGGAAAGCGCGGTACAGGAGCTTTTCGCCCAGGCACAAGCCACCTATGGCCAAGTCGACCTCGTTGTGGCCAATGCCGCCATTCTGATAGCTGAACCGATCGAAGCAGCCGATGCAGTCAAATGGAAAGCGGTACTCGACGTCAACTTGTACGGACAGTTCCTGACCTTCAAGCACGCGTGTGCGGTGATGAAAAAGCAGCAGTCCGGCGTCATTGTCCAGATCAACTCTAAATCGGGGAAAAAGGGCAGCGCGGCCAATTCGGCTTATGCGGCCAGCAAGTTCGGAGGGATCGGGCTGGTGCAAAGTGTCGCGCTGGAAATGGCGCCCTACGGGGTACGGGTCAATGCCGTCTGTCCCGGCAACCTGCTCGATTCGCCCCTCTGGACCGATCCGGACAGGGGACTGTTCATACAATACCTGAGGGCCGGTAAAGTCCCGGGGGCCACGCAATTGAGCGATGTCCACCAGCATTATGTAAATCAGGTCCCGCTGCGCCGGGGCTGCACGTACCGGGACATCGGCAATGTCGTTGTCTTTCTGGCGTCCGATCACGCTTCCTACATGACCGGCCAAGCCATCAACGTTACCGGCGGCCAGGAGATGCGCTGAAATCGTGCGCCATGATAGGCCACCACCGCAAGCGATACGCTGGAGCGGGCGCGACGGTCTGCCTATGGTTGACCGCGTGGTGTGTATTGCGCTCGACCGGAACCGCTTCCCCTCCAACAGCCGATGAGCAGCGATGGTGGTCGTTCCCGGCAGGGGACACTTGGCTCATTGCGCAAACCTCGGAGCCGATCGGACCGGTATTCAAACGGCAGCAAGTGATCCAGGGCGAGGAAAACCCGCCCGCTTGGGTTTTTCGGCCATGGTGGACACGGCGCGATTACCAGAGTGCAGCGGAAATTGATGAAGCGATGGGAAAGATGACGCGTGCGGGGATCACGCCTGGGGCTTGGGGCTTGACACAATGGGACCACGAAGCAACAGAGCCTATGCTGGACCCGGATCGTTTCCCGTGGCCACGTTCCTGGGTGCAACAGATGCACGGGCGCGAACTGCATCTAATCGCCGATAGCCCTGGGGCTGTGACGCAGGACCAGGCAACGGCGTTGGATCCGGAGGCCGCCGGCCACCAGCCCTTGTGGGCGCTTAACATCAGCGCCATTCGCAGCCGTGCCGCAACCGAGCCATTGCCGTTAGACTGGCAAGGGTTGCAGCAAGGCCTGCAGGCGGGGCTGACCGCCGCCCGCCAAGGCGCGCCCTATTGGGTGCCCGCCCCGGCCGGCTTTACCGGTATCGCACCAAGGGAGGTTCTGGTTCGTTGGATTCAACTGGCCACCTTCGCTCCGCTGATGTGTTTACAGAGCGATGCGGCCAATGAACCGTGGCGCTACGATGACGAAACGGTGGCGATCGCCAGGTACTATTTCGAACTACGGACACGTCTACACAGGCCGTTGACGTATTGGGGCGGCCAGGCGTTGCGGGACGGCACGCCCATGGCTTGCCCCATGGAGATGGCGTTCCCCGACGACGCGCACGCCCGTGCAGCGGACGACCAGTACCTGCTCGGCCCGGACCTGATCGTCGCCCCGCTCCTACAGCCCGAACATCACCGCAACGTCTATTTGCCGGCCGGAGACTGGACCGACTTGTGGTCCGGTGAAACCCATACGGGACCGGCGCATGTCTGGGTTGAGATGGAACCCTATCAGATTCCTTTATTCGTCTATACCGAGGTCCACCCCTTTTACGAGGATCTGCTGCCGCCGTTCCCCTCAAAAGAACCGCCGCCGATTGAGATCATACCGACTGGACAGCTCGATGCGCACGGCTTACCGGCAATGTACCGCGTCATGGTTCTTCCCGGCCAAGTCGAAACCTTTTCCTTTCTGGTAACCAACCATCGCGACGAACCCGAACCACTTCGCATCCGGCTAGCTCCCTTGGCCGGCATTGCGGTCGACCCGTCGCAGATGATTCGGTTTGTCATTGAACCGGGGGAAACGCGATCGCTTGAATTTGACACCCGCATTTTCGGACCACTGGAAGCAGGCACTTATCCTCTACGGCTGGAAGTCATAGACAACGAAGGCAACGTACCGGCCCCTACGGTACATCTCGTGCGACCGCCCGTCTGGCGTCTGCTGGGCCCCTTCGCGCGCTCGGCGGATCCTCAACCGTCCCGTGAGAAGCAGGTGTCGTTCGTGCGGGCGACCGACGCAATCGGCCCACGCGAGTGGCAAACGCTACCGCAGGAAAACACGCAACCATCCGGCCGTCTCGATTTGGGTCCCGCCGCGCATATGGAACCGGGCGAAGTCGTATACCTGCACACCACCCTGTTCGCCCGCTGGCCGCAACGCGTTCGTTTCATCGTCGGTCACACCGATAGCATGACGCTCTGGCTTAACCAGCGCGAACGCCACCGGGCGACAACAGCCCGCAATGCCGAACGGGACGGGGACACGATCGAAGCCGTGCTCAACACCGGTTTGAATCACCTGTTGATCCGCCTCGAACGACAACGTGCGCCGGTGGCCTTCTATTTCCGGGTACAGCAGTACTGATGGACGCAGGTGTTGACAGCCTGCACACATACGTATAGTTTAGCGCTGTGCAACGGGGGACCGTTGCGTGACTTTGGGAAAGGGCGATTAGCTCAGCTGGCTAGAGCACTACCTTGACATGGTAGGGGTCACAGGTTCAAGTCCTGTATCGCCCACCACCCGAAGCGTCCGGCTTGGTGCGCCGGAGCGCCTCATGGCACGGCCTGGAACCACGCGCCTGATCGAGGATGTTAACCGGCAAATTCATGAAACTAGACCTCAAATCTGACTTGTTCAAGATGCGGCACAGCGCCGCCCACGTAATGGCCACGGCCGTCTGCCGCTTGTACGACGACGTGCAGCTTGATATCGGCCCTCCTACCGCCGAAGGGTTCTACTACGACTTTGACCTGCCCCATCGGTTGACCCCGGAGGATTTCGATGTGATCGAGCAGGAAATGGCCAAAGTCATCGCCGAAGACCATCCTTTCGAGTGCCTGACCGTGACGCGCGCAGAGGCGCAGCAAATGATCCGCGGCAGGGGGCAACGCTTCAAACTTGAGCGGTTAGCAGATATTCCCGAGGGCGAGTCGATTACCTTCTATCGCTGCGGTGAGTTTCTTGATTTATGTCGCGGGCCGCATCTGGCCAGCACAGGCGGGGTAAAAGCCTTCAAGTTGCTTTCCGTTGCCGGGTCCTACTATCGGGGGCGGGAAACCAACCCAATGCTGCAGCGCCTGTACGGCACGGCATTCGCCAACGACAAGCAACTACGTGTTTACCTCAAACAACTGGAGGAGGCGAAGCAGCGCGACCACCGCAAACTGGGCAAGGAACTCGATCTATTCAGCATTCAAGACGAAGTGGGCCCCGGGCTGATTCATTGGCATCCCAAGGGCGCTCGTATCCGGGCGGAAATTGAGTCGTATTGGCGTGACGCCCACCTGCAAGGCGGTTACGACCTCCTCTACACCCCCCACATAGGACGGGCCGGTTTGTGGGAAACCAGCGGACACCTGGACTTCTACAAGGAGGGGATGTACGCACCCATGGAGATTGACGACAACCCCTATTACGTCAAGCCCATGAACTGCCCCTTCCACATCAAGATCTATCAGTCACAGAAGCGGTCCTACCGTGACCTGCCGCTGCGCTGGGCGGAACTGGGCACGGTTTACCGCTACGAAAAGGCCGGCGTGCTGCACGGCCTGCTGCGCGTCCGCGGCTTCACCCAGGATGACGCCCACATTTTCTGCACCACGGAGCAGGTGGAAGAGGAAATCGCGCGGGCAGTCCGGTTTGCCATTGCCATGTGGCGCACCTTCGGCTTTACCGCCATCACCGCCTACCTGGCTACCCGACCAGACAAGGCTGTCGGCGATCCTGCCCGCTGGGCCCAGGCCACGGCCTCATTGGAAGCCGCGTTGCAGGCGGAACAGATCCCGTACGAAACCGACCACGGAGGCGGCGCTTTTTACGGGCCCAAGATCGACCTGAAAGTCAAGGATGCCATCGGACGTGAATGGCAGATGAGCACGGTGCAGTTCGACTTCAATCTGCCGGAACGGTTCCAACTCACCTACACCGGCGAGGATGGACAAGCCCAAGTGCCGTATATGATCCACCGCGCACTGCTGGGCAGCTTGGAACGTTTCTTCGGCATCATGATAGAGCACTATGCGGGGGCTTTCCCGCTCTGGCTGGCACCGGAACAGGTGCGCGTATTGCCCTTGACCGAAAAACAGCGGGATTATGCGCTTGCCGTTGGCGAACAATTACGGCAAGTTGGGGTACGTTATTCCGTGGATGAGCGCTCCGAAAAGGTCGGAGCCAAAATTCGTCATGCGCAACTGGCCAAAATACCGTATATGTTGATCGTCGGCCCCAAAGAAGCAGCCGACGGCACGGTGGCGGTGCGCGCACGCCCCTTGGGTGACGTGGGTTCACGGAAAATGGACGCTTTTCTCGCCACCCTGCTGCAGGAACAAACCTCGCGGGCACTGGCAACGACCATGGAACCCTCCCCGAAAGGATAACCCTACCCATTATGGCTATGCGTAGACCCCCTCCCCGACCCCCCCAGTCTTTTACCCGTATAAATCATCGTATTCGTGTACCTGAGGTACGGTGCATCGATGCGCAGGGCGAACAAGTTGGCGTCATCGCTACGCGGGATGCACTGCGGCAAGCGGAGCAACTTGGCCTGGATCTGGTCGAGGTTTCACCGACAGCCAAACCACCGGTCTGCCGGATCATGGATTACGGCAAATTCAAGTACGACCAGGAAAAAAAACAGAAACAGCAAAAGAAGAATGCCGCCGCCACCAAAGTCAAGGAACTTAAGTTTCACGCCAACGTGGAAGAACATGATTACGACACCAAAGTCCGCCACGCCCGGGATTTTCTGGAGAGCGGTAACCGGGTAAAATGCTCGTTGTATTTTCGTGGCCGCGAAGGGGCGCACCAGGAACTGGGTTTTGAGGTAATGAATCGTGTGCAGGAAGATTTACGGGATATCGGATCGGCGGAACAACCGCCGCGCTTGATGGGGCGCAGCATCATCATGCTGCTGACCCCGCGCAACACCGCCAAGGGCAAGTAAAATGACGATTCGCCAACGCATCTTTCCTTGCCTGGGTGGCGCGTTGTTTACCACCCACGCCCTGCTGGCTACGGGGTGCCTGACCTATGCCGACCAGCGAACTCGCACAACGGTACAGGAGCGGGAAGACTGGCTACTGGTTCAGGAAGACATCCGGCGCGTCACCGCGCAGATGGAAGGGCTGGAAATGGAACTCGAGCGGCTGCAGCGCGATGTGAGCCGCTTACGTCAGGAATGGCGCGACGACGGACAGGCATGGCAAGCGACACAGACCCGACACCTACAGGAACTGGAAGCACGCATTCAAGCAGTGGACCAGGCCCGCGAAAGGGATAAACGCGAAATCGTACAGCAACTTAGTGGCACCATCGAGCAGCTCATACAACAGCAAAACCGTGCCGCGCGGCAGGCGAACACAGCCCGTACCACCCATTCCGGCTATGGCTACGAGCATGTGGTGCAGGCCGGAGAAACGCTGTCGCACATCGCGGCCGCCTATGGCGTCACGGCACAGACCATTATTAACGCGAACAACCTGCAGAACCCCGACCGGCTACGTATCGGCCAGAAGCTTTTTATTCCCGAATGAGGGCATGGAGGTATACAATGACAGTATGGTATTTACGTAAGAGTGATGGTCAGATTTACGGACCGGCGGCATTAGCCGATTTGCAGGCATGGGCGGCCGACGGTCGAATCGAGCCAGGCGATTCCGTTTCCACTGACCAGGCCCGCTGGATAGCCCCCGAACAGATTCCCGACCTGCAGCTTGAATACGAAGCCTTGCTTGACCAAGGTAACGCCTACGGCCCATTGCATCTGCAGGCACTGCGCACACTGGTGCAGGAGGAAAGTATAGATCCGGCCACTCCTGTCCGTCACACAACCGACGGGATCACCCGCCCCTTGGCGGAATGGCTGCTGCCGTCCTTGCTGCAACAGGTGGATCAGCGGGAAGCGCGTGCGCAAGCGTCGCAGCAGGATATGGAACGGTTACAGGAAACAGCCCCGGGCGATCGGCCGGCCCCGGAGTCTTCCGTAGCACAGGGCGTGGACGAGGCCGAGTGGTCCACCCGTCTGAACGCTGCCGAAGAGCAGCGGGCGGCACTCGAAGAACGCTGTACGCAGCTGGAAGCTCAATCGCAAGCCGAGAGGGAAAAGCGGCAGGCCTTGGAAGAACAGTTGGCGGCACAGCCAACGGAGGCCGCCACGGCGTCCACAACAGACTGGCAGGAACGCTGCGACCGCCTGGAGGCGGAGTCGCAGGAGTATGCAGCAAAGGAAAAAGCCTGGACCCGGGAACACAACGTATTATTGGAGCAAGTTCAGGCGGCTGAACGCGCGCGAGAGGCACTGCAAACCCGGATGGAGGAGCTCCAAATAGAGCTGGAAACAAAGGCTGCACCCGAGGCGAGCGATGACACCTTGCGCCAGGCACACGAACAATTGATGGAAAATTACGATCTGCTTTCGTCCCAGCTTGACGAAAAGACAAAGGAACTGGATACCCTGCGGGGCAATGCGCCGGGGGGCCAGGTCTTCTTGAATAATCAGGTGGCCGAATTACGCGGGCAATTGGAGAGCGTGACCAAGGCGCTTGAAAAGGAACGGCAACAGCGTGAAACGGTGGAACGAAAACACCTGCAGTTGATAAAATCCTACCGTGACTTGAACGACCGCTATATACAGCTTCGTCAAGGGGTGCCTGCTACGGCTGCCGCCACCCGGCCGGCCAACGCACCCATCGCGAAAGCGACGGCATCCAACGGGACGCCGCCGCCTGCGACGGACAACCCTCCGTCAGGGACCAAGCCTAAACTACGCTTGACCTGATTACAGTCCATGCGCAGTGTCGAGGCGTGATGACCACGGACATCGCCCATACCATCCAGTCCACCTCTTGGCAGATCCAGGACCCGGTCCTGATTTTCGCCTTGGTCATGCTGCTGATTCTGGTGGCACCGATCTGTTTTGCACGCATGCGCATCCCCGGTATCGTGGGCTTGATTGTGGTGGGCATCGTGGCGGGCCCGCCTGGGTTCGGCTGGTTCGCACTGGACAACACCTTCGAATTGCTGGGCAAGGTCGGCCTGCTGTATCTCATGTTTCTGGCGGGTTTTGAGATTAACCTGCGCGAATTCACCCGGCAACGAAAACATAGTTTGACGTTCGGTGCATTGACCTTCCTCATACCACAAGTAGGCGGGGCGCTGGCGGCCCGTTGGCTCTTCGACATGTCCTGGCCCACCGCCATCTTGCTGGCCAGCATGTTTGCCTCGCACACGCTCGTCACCTACCCGCTATTGGTGAACCTCAATCTGACCCGTTCGCGGGCGGTAACCACGGCCATTGGAGGCACCATCCTGACCGATCTGGCCGCCTTGCTGGTCTTGGCCATCATCGAGCAAACCACCGCCGAGAGCCTCACGTGGTTGTTCTGGACCCGGCAGATAGTCCTGCTATTCCTGTTGGTGTGGGCGACGCTCTGGATACTTCCGCAGGTGGGCTATTGGTTTTTCCGGCGGGCCCAGCCTGATCCGGTTTCCGAATACCTGTTCATCGTGACCGCCGCGTTTCTCAGTGCCTATGCGGCGCACCTGGCCGGTGTGGAACCGATCATAGGTGCGTTTCTGGCCGGGCTGGCACTAGCGCCGCTGGCCCCGGAGCAAGGGGTCCTGCGCAATCGCGTACAGTTCATGGGCCACGCCTTGTTTATTCCCTTCTTTCTGCTGTCCATCGGCATGCGGGTCGATATTACCATCCTGCTGACGGATCGAACGGCGTGGGCCATTGCCATCTTCATGACCGTGGCCGTTCACCTAGGCAAATGGTTGGCGGCGGAAGGGAGCGGTCGGCTGCTCGGCTATAGCCGCGCCGAACGCAGCCTTGTGTTCGGCATCAGCGTGAATCAGGCAGCGGCGACCCTGGCGGCTGTCCTGGTGGGCGTGCGGATTGAACTATTCGATGTCTCCATTCTGAATGGGACGATCCTGATGATCCTGGTCTCCTGCCTGATCGGAGCCTGGGCTACCCAGCGGTTCGGCCGTGCCGTGGCGTTGGAGGCTGAGCCGACGAGCCCCGTCTCCACCCGCGGGGACCGGATACTGGTGCCACTGAGCAATCAACTGACGGCACCGGCATTGATGGAATTGGCTTGTGCGCTGCGTCCCGAACGGTCACCCGACCGCTTGTACCCGCTTAATGTCGCCCTGGACGGTCCCAATCTGGAGCAAAGACTGGTCGAGGGCGAAACGGTACTGGAGGCGGCCATCGTCCATGCCGTTGCCGCGGGCGCGCCGGTCGAAGCCTTGGCCCGTGTGGATATCAACCGGGCGGGCGGCATAATCCGGGCCGCGCGGGAGAAACGGGTTCACACCGTGATCCTTGGCTGGCAGCGTGATGTAAGCCTTTTTTTCCAGGACTTGATTGAACAAGTACTTGACCTGACCCGCACACAACTTCTGGCCGCCCGTTTACTGCTTCCGCTGAACACCACCTCACGCCTTCTGCTGATACTGCCCCCGCATATTGAGCATCAACCTGGGTTCCGCGACACCTTACAACACCTCCAGCGCCTGGCCACGAATCTAGGCGCCGATCTTTTACTACTGGGGGACGCCACGCTCCGCCGCTTCTTGTGCCAAATTGCAGAACTAGCTCACTTGGTTGACAACTGCCGCCACTATGCACAGTGGCGGGATTGGTCCCGCTGGCTGCGGGACAACGCGAGGGAATCCGACCTGCTGGTCATGATGCAAGCGCGGCGCGGTACGGCGGCTTGGCACCCGCGACTGGAACGCAGCCTGCAGCAGCTGGACACGACCTACCCCCAGCATAATATTGTGGTGGCCTATCCGGCTCTCCCGGGACACCGCGACAGCGCGACCGAGTCGGCGGATACTACCGCCACCGGTGGACTTCGCATAGAACAGGCCGTTCTTCTTCCCGCAGGCAAGGGGGCCGCAGACGCCATCGGGCCGTTGGTAAACCGGATGATATCACCACCCGCGCAAAAAGCGGTGGCCCACGCCTTGAGCGAACTCGAACCGCTGGAACTGCAGGATGGGGTGGTCCTTTTGCACGCCCATGTCGAACAGGTCACCGGCACGGAAATTGGTTTGGCTGTATTGGCATCGGACGACGGCCCCACCCCCGCTGCACCCGCTCCCCTCCTTGTCTTTGTCTTGCTCTCGGCAAAAGGGCTCGCTCCCCAGGCCCATTTCCACGCATTGGCCGCCATCGCCCGCCTCGCACGATCGCCGGAAACACTGGACCAGCTGCGCCACGCCCGGGCGGAAGCGGACTGCTGCATCCCGTTGGACTAGCCGAACTCAAAAATGGTACAGCAGGCGGCCCGACACGGTGTGCTCGGTATATTCATCGGTGGCGTTCACCGTAAATTCCCCATTGACCTCGAACCCGTTTTCAAAGGTGCGGGTCACCATGCCTGCAAAACCAACCATGCGTTGCCAACCCCGTTGCGGGTTGCGCCCTGGCGACCAGCCACCCGCTTCCCCTAGGGCGCGGGCTTGTGCGAATTCTTCGCGTTCCTCTCGCCGAGCGCGCGCCTTTTGGACCCCGATATGAGCGCGCACCATGCCAAAATAGTTGGGGTAGCTGCGCCGCAAGCGCAGCAGCAACGCGTGGCGCTGATCCCAAAACGGGGTCCAATAGAGGTCACTGTCGCGGTCCACGGTGTCAATGGCGTTTTCAATCCCCACCCAGACATCATAGCGGTCGGACAATTGCCAAAGGTTCTCAAATTCGCCTTTGAGCAGGGAATTCCTGTCGTCAAAATAGGCAAAATAAGCTAGACCCGTCGAATGCCAGTAATCACGGATACGCCAGATAGACCGCAAAGCCACACTGTCGTATTGTATCATTTCCCGTGCCGAAGGGACGACCCCGCGATGGTAGCGTGCCGCCATATCAATCGCCAAGACAGGTCGCCATTGGTGCTCCAATACGACCGTGTAGGCGTCCTCCTTGCCGATCTCGCGGCCATCGAATTCGTAATATCGCACCTCGCCCAGCGTAAAGGAACCCGATTCATGGGTATAGTGCAACGCCGCTCCCACGAAATCCTTGTCGGCAGCGTAGCGGGTACGATCCACTTGGTTCGATAACACCGTCCGCGTGTCAATGGTTACCCGCGATATACGGGAATCCGTCACTTCGCCATTCTCAACTGTAAGCTCGCTGACATCCTGCGCCGTTCGTGTCCGCACCTGTACCTCGACCAAGCGGTTCGTTTCCACGGTCTGTTTGATGCGCCCGCGCCCGGCGCGGACCTGCAAGCCCGTGCGCCGGTTGACATAGAGCCCTCCGAAGATCGCGGCTTCGCGGTCATCAATCATGATATTGGCCCGTGTCAGCTTACCTTCGATTCCTAGATGCGGCCGACGCAGGGAGATCAACGGTTCAGCGCCTGCATCGAGCCCGGTCAAATCCTCGACGGTTTCCGGCAGCGCCACCAACCGACCAAGATGGCGGCGGACATGTTCTTGCAGCTCCGCCAGATCTTCTTCCGGATAGCCATCCCGCTTCAGCAGCTCCACATTTTCCAGCGCCAAATGCAAGCGTCCGGTTAGCGCCGCCATCTCTGCCCGCATGCGGCGGGCAATA
>SLLF01000361.1 GCA_007134175.1 Kiritimatiellia bacterium
ATCTCCAATGCCGATATCGATAACGCGTATGATAGCGCTTGCCGTGCCGGTGCCGTCGGCGGCAAGATTCTAGGCGCAGGCGGGCGCGGTTTTATGCTGCTCTATGCGGCGCCCGAGCATCATGGAGCTATTGCGACTGCGCTTGACCCGCTGGCCGCCGTGCCTTTTCGTTTTTCCGATCAAGGCAGTCGCATCATTTTCAATAACACCGAATAACCATGCAGCCCGTCACTACTGCCATCCCCTGGTTCGAACCGCAACTCGATGCCGACGACATCGAAGCGGTGCGCGCCGCTGCGGCGTCGGGCTTTGTGAATGAGGGGCCCGCCAACCGGGCTTTCGAAGCGGATTTACGCACATTCTTTGATGTGCCCTACGCCGTGACCACTCCGAGCGGGACAACCGCACTGGCGCTGGCCCTGATGGCCCATGGCATTGGGCCCGGCGATCACGTGTTGATTCCTGCGGTTACGTTTATCGGTACCGCCAGCGCCGTACGGCTGGCAGGGGCCACCGTCCGTTTTGCCGATGTAGACCCGGACACGTTCGTTATGCGAACGGATGTGCTGGATCGCTATGGGCATCCTTCCTTGAAGGCCGTTATGCCGGTCCACCTGACCGGTCGCGCGGTCGATATGGACCCGCTCAACGCCTGGGCGGCGGAACGCGGTCTGGTGGTGATCGAAGATGCGGCCGAGGCGCTGGGCGGACGCAACGCCTCAGGCTGGCTGGGCACCCAATCGCACGCCGGCTGCTTTTCCCTGGCGCCGACCAAGATCATCACATCCGGCCAAGGCGGCTTCGTGCTCACCAGGGACCGGGCCACCTGCGAACAGCTCGTCCGCTTGCGGGACCACGGGCGCTTGTCGCGGGCCAGCGATGAACATCCCGTCACCGGCTACAACTTCAAGGTCACCGACCTGCAAGCGGCCTTGGCTCGATCACAATGGCGGAAACTGCCCGCCCGCATCGCGCGCGTCAAGGCGATCGACACCCTTTACCAAGAGGCCTTGGCCGACTGCCCCCAGCTGCATTTTCCCGCGCGTCCCCCGCACGGCTACCTGATGTGGCCCGATTTTACGTCCCCGGTCCGTGATTGGGTGGTCCAAGCCATGCGCGCACGGAACATCACCTTGCGTCCCTACTGGCCCGCGCTGCATCTACAGCCCGCCTACCGGATGGCGGCCGACTTGCCAGGCGCGGAACGGGCTTGCCAAGAGGCCTGCTGGCTGCCCTGTGCGCCTGCCATAACCGATGACCAGGTCATTCAAGTGGCCGACCACCTGCGGGACATTCTCGGGAGCATCCGGTTGTGAGCGCTGACCGTGGCCAGCGATTGACCCTGTTCTCGCGCTATCAGCTCAGCGACCAATACGACCTCGCCGCCGAGTTCCGCCCGATGCTTGCGCATCTCTGCCGCGACTACGCCGTACAGCATGTCAGCTTTCGAAACACCCGCCCACCGGACAACGTGCCGGATGGGTGCACGTTGACGGAGCTGCCGCTGTCCGTCGACCGTAAACGACCGGGTGACGTGATTGGAAAAGCCCTGCTGCTATACGCCCTGTTGCCTCTCGCCGCCATTCGCGTGCGAAGATTTAAACCGGATTTAATTTTCGTCACTGAGATTCTGCCGCTGTACGCCCTAGTGCTGAAGTGGCTGACCGGCCGCCGGGTAGCCACTGCCTATGGCGATTGGCACGTACACAATTTCCTCGGCGCAAAATGGTGGGTCAAACCTTTTCTGCGTCTGATCGAGGCCTTGGAGCGCGTTGAAGCGCGGCACGTTGACGGCCTGTTTTGCCGGGCTGGTGCGGCCGGGGAGCGACTGCAATCGTGGGGCGTGGACGGGGATCGGATACGGGTGGTCTTTGATGCGCCGGATTTGAGCGCATTCTATCCCCAGAACCAGCAAGCCCTGCGCGCGCACTGTGGCTTTACGCCGGACGACGTCGTGCTGCTCTATCACGGCGTCATGCACCAGGGCAAAGGACTCGACCAGCTACTCGACTACACCGCGGACTGCTATCGTGCACATCCCGGGATCGGCTTGATCATGGTAGGCTCGGGCCCTGAACAGGAGTCATTGCGTGCGCGCGCCGTCGCGCTCCAGATCGCGCATCGGGTGCACTTCACGGGCTGGCTGGGAACCGTCGAGGAAGTGGGCCACTACTGCAATGCCGCCGATATCTGCATCGCTATGCGTACCGGCGCGGAATCGAACCAGCACATCATCCCTGGAGCCCTCCTGCATTCCATGGCCTGCCGCAAAGTGGTAATCGGCCCCGATCTACCCGGCTTGCGCGAGGTGATCGTTCCCGGAGAAAACGGCTACTTGTTCGCCCCGGACAACGGACCCGCCTTTGTCAGCTTGATCCAGGACCTGATTGCCCGCCGCGCGGACTGGCCGCGCGTGGCTGACCGAGCCGAGCACGATATTCGCGAGCGGTTCAGTGTGGAGGCCGCCGCTACCGCCTACGCGGACGCACTGCATCATTTCGCCGGAGAGGAAAAATAGAAATGAAAAGTCCCGACAATCTCTTTATTGATCTGCACGAATTGGCGTACCTTGACCCCTCTGCTATCGTCGGCCGGACCGTGCGTATCCGGAAACCGGACCGCGTCCGCATCGGGCAAGGGAGCATTGTTGATGACTTTACATACATTTCGTGCGGGCTGACCGTCGGCGACTACTCCCACATTGGTGCGTCCAGTACGCTGATTGGTGGTGACGCCCACATTCAAATTGGCCACTTTGTGAATTGTTCGCCCGGCTGTCGCCTAGTCGCGGCCTCCCATGACTTCGTGGACGGCGGCCTCCACGGGCCGCCGATTCCGGCAGACTATGCTACCCCCGGGATCGTCGGCGATATTCAGATCGATGACCACGTATTGTTGGGAGCGAACGTGATAGTGCTACCGGGCATCCATATCCCTGAAGGAGTAGCGGCTGGTGCCTGCACGTTGTTCACCCCTAAAATGAAACTGGAACCGTGGACCCTGTATGTCGGCATTCCTGCGCGCCCGGTTAAGTCGCGGTCTTCCGCCGCCATAGTGCAAGCCGCCGCGCAATTGCGCGCGCGTGACAAGTGATCAAACACGTATGAAACCGCAAGCCGTCATACTGCTGGGTGGGCAAGGCACGCGGTTGCGCGCCCTGTATCCGGACCGGCCCAAAGCGCTGGTGCTGGTGGCGGGTCGCCCGTTCATCGAATGGCAGATCGCGTGGCTGCGACGCGGGGGGATTGGCGCCATCCATTGTGCCGCCGGCCACTTGGCCGCGCAAATCGAGGCGTGGGCGCAAGAGCAGGCTGATGTGACCGTTTCCCGTGAACCGGAACCGCTGGGGACCGGTGGGGCGCTCAAATTCGTCGGGCCATACATCCAGAGCGACCCGTTTTATGTCGTCAATGGCGACACGTTGTTGCCCGGCCTCGATTTCCAACGTTTGGAAAAACAGCATCAAACTTGTTCCAAGGCCTGGAAGATATCCATAGCCGTTTCCCGTGTCGCTGCGGCGGGCCGTTACGGGACGGTGGAGTTCGATGCGGCCGGTCGCATCACTGCGTTTCTTGAAAAAGCGGAGCGCGCGGCTGGCTGGATTAATGGCGGCATCTATTTGCTGGACGGGCTGGCCTTGTCGGCGCTGCCGGCCGCCCGCTGCTGTTCGCTCGAAACAGAATGCTTCCCGTCCCTCGTAGCCGATGGTCGGCTCGTTGCCTGTCCGGCGGACCCACCACCTCTCGACATGGGCACGCCGGAAGGTCTGGCCGAGATGGAACACCATTTGCAGCGCTATTTGCCGGATCTTACCCAGCCGGACAAGTAGCCGGCGCCGTAGGCTAAGTGGGCGGCGAGAAAGGCGGCCGGTGCCAGCAGAAACTCGCCGCATGAACGCGCTAGGCGCAAGCTCTCTGCAAGCATGGCTAACGCATATGCGGTCAGCGGCAACCATGGCAGCCACTTCAACAATCCGCCGCCGAAGAATAGGCTGATCAGGGGCGCGAGCAGCAAGTAGATCACAAACAAAGCGGGAATGGCTTGCCAGGCATAGGCGCCGTCGCTGTGTCGGCGGCGGAGTCGGCCTTTGTCCCGACCGTAGCGGTAGCATTGCCGCATGAACGGGATGAACACGGCGCGCCGATGATGGTAGACGCGCACGTCAGGCTGATAGCGCACGCGATAGCCGGCCGCTCGCATGTCGGCGCAAAAAACCATGTCTTCGCCCGTATCCAATGACTCATGGAATGCCATTCCGTTCACCCGGCGGAAAACCATGTTGCAGGTCGGCATCTCGCGTACATCGCGCGCGGCCACGGCCACATGCCGGATGGAGCCTTCCCCGAACCCCAGCGGACTTTCCATGATCCGCCCGCCGACCCGCCGAATGAGGGGATCGTGCGGCGGCGTCAAGTTCGGGCCGGCCACGACACCCACTGCCGAGGGGTCAGTCCTTGCATAATTGCAGCTTCCGGGTTGCTGCACATGTGCAAGGACTGACCCCTCA
>SLLF01000310.1 GCA_007134175.1 Kiritimatiellia bacterium
GGCGGCGGTGTGCGGCAATCCAACACCACCCCGTCATCCAGCCCCCAGACCATGAATCCGTACCGCATTTCAAAGCCGGGTATGAATAACTTCCCGTCGTATACTCCGCGCCATTGCGCGCTGAAATCGGCGGCGTGGCCCGGAAGACAATGATCCGACAACGCAATAAAGTCCCGGTCCGTTTCATGGAGCACGGTCAATATCTCCTCGAACGAAATCTCGGAGTCGTGCGAAAGCGCGGTGTGGGTGTGCGCCGCCCCGCGGTAATGTGTCCAGGGGACCGGTTCCGGCAGCGTCACCGGACTTCGCTCACGGCGGATAGCTTCCCACGCGGCGGCCGTGCGGGGAAAGAGATAGAAGCGGTGATACAGGGCGGTTCGGAAATAGACCACGCAGGCAGCGAACAGGACGAGCAGCAAGCCCAACCCGATCGTGGCCATCCGCTTGAGATAAAACGTGATGCGCATCTTTTTCTTACCTGGATGAAAATTGACTGCAGGAGGCACCGGTGATGCCCGGGGCAGGGTGGCGACCGCCAGTGCCCGGGACCGCAAAACCCACTTTCCCCTTGCCATGCGAACATCAAGAGGCCAAAAAGGGCGTGTACTACAAAAGTTAGACCGTTCATACAGGAAATCGGATTTGACGGCTCAAGGCCTCGGGTCGCGAGCGCGGATGACCTGGTGAGCTGGTGACGGAGCGCGAAGCATACCATCCACAAACCATGGCGGGAGATACGCATGCAACATCAACTTCACTACTACCAGCCTGACAGGATCACGCCGACCGACGAAACCGTCGCGACGGATCTGTGCGTCTACGGAGGCACGGCGGCCGGAGTCGCCGCCGCCGTGACGGCCGTGCGGCTGGGTCTGCGGGCGGTCCTGCTGCAACCGGGTGGGCATTTGGGTGGCATGACATCGGGAGGACTCGGCTGGACCGATCACGGGCGCAAATACGTAATCGGGGGGCTGGCCCGCCGCTTCTATCAGGATGTGGGCCAACACTACGGGATGGATGAAGAGTGGCGCTTTGAACCGCATGTTGCCGAGGCAGTGTTCGAGGCCTGGGCGGCCGACGTGGACTTGGATGTCCGCCGCAACCAGTTCCTCGACCGCGTTCAAATGGACGGCCAACGCATTGCGCAAATCCAGCTTCAGGGCGGCCTGACGGTTAAGGCGCGCATGTTTATAGACGCGACCTACGAGGGGGATCTACTGGCCCACGCCGGGGTCCAGCACCGGATCGGCCGCGAAGCCAATGGAGAATATGGCGAGACGCTGAACGGCATCCAAGTTCACCCTAAACATCAGTTCGATCATCCGGTCGACCCGTGGAACACGCCCGGCGATCCCACCAGCGGCTTGCTGCCCGGTATAGAAAACGAGGACCTCTCCCAGCGGCAAGGCGAAGGCGATGACCGGGTGCAGGCCTACAATTTCCGGGTCTGCATGACCGACGACCCCGACCTGAAGATCGACTGGGTACGGCCGGAAGGTTTCGATGATCGCCTCTACGAGCTGGCGCGGCGCTGGTTTGCAGGGCCCAAAGAACAGGTCAACGAGCCATTGCAACGCGTCCATGAGCGCCTGGGCGTGTACGTACCCAGAAAATTCGACGTGCTGCCCCACCTCACGCCGGCGGGATACCACAAGACCGACACCAATAATCACGGGGCGGTAAGCAGCGATTTCATCGGCGCCAACTGGGCCTGGCCCGCCGCCAGTTATGAAGAGCGGGAACGTATTTTCCAGGCGCATGTCCGTTATCAGCAGGGACTGTACTGGGTGATCGCCAACGATCCCGCCATTCCGGCCGCCTACCGGGAAGCGTATCACCACTGGGGATTGGCGCGCGACGAATTCACGAACACGGCGCATTGGCCTCATCAACTCTACGTGCGGGAAGCGCGCCGCATGGTCGGCGACTACGTGATTACCGAAGCCGATTGCATGGGCACCTCCCGTCCGGAGGATCCGGTCGGCATGGCTAGCTATCAACTCGATTCACACAACTGTACGCGCTTTGTGAAGGTTGAAGACGGCCAGGCCCGGGTGTTAAACGAAGGCGACGTCCAGGTACCCCCGACGGCCCCCTACCCCATCAGTTACCGCGCCATCGTCCCGCGGCGCGGCGAGTGTGCCAACCTCTTTGTCCCCGTCTGTATGAGCGCCTCGCACATTGCCTACGGCAGTGCGCGCATGGAGCCCGTCTTCATGGTACTCGGCGAGAGCGCGGCCATCGCCGCCGACACCTGCTTACAGTTGAAGTGCGACGCACAAGCGCTTCCGTATGATGCGCTGCGGCCGCGACTGTTGGCCGCGAATCAGGTGCTGGCCCTGCCCGATCCGCTGCCGGTGGATTAGTGGTGGGACCAGGCCGTATCGAGATAGACCACGCCGGCCCGTTCGGTCTCGTCCGTGACGGAGAAGGCTAGCCAGTCTTCGAGCCGGTGGTACTGGGTCTTGTGGTCCGGGGCGTGGCAGGCGAGCGAGAGAAAATAGCTGCCGTCGCCGAGCCGCAACGGATCGATCCGGATCGCCACGGTGCCGCGCCCCTCGATCGGCGGCATGGGGTAGGCTTCGATCGCGGTGTTGGTGCCGCAAATATGGACGCCGTTAGCGGACTTGATGCCGAAACCAAAGACCGGGTGCTCGATCCGCTCATGGGCTTCGTAGTGGATCTCCACGGACATCACGCCGCCGGACTTAAAGGTCGTGGTGGCTGCACCCTGCTCGTTGCGTGTCTGGATATCCCGGATTTCCACTTGGCGCGTGCCGAATTCCTCGACTTCCAATTTGCCGATCTTCAGCATGTAGTCCTTGAGGTAGGAGAAGATCACATTCTTCGGCGGGCCCCGCTCGACCAACTGCCCCTTGAGAATAAGAAAGGCCTCGTCACAAAACTGCTGCACGGTTTCCAGGGAATGCGAAACGAACAACATCGTCTTGCCGCGTCGCTTGAAATCGTGCAACCGCTCCATACATTTTTCCTGGAAGGCGACATCGCCCACCGCCAGCACTTCATCGGTGAGCAGAATATCCGGATCGGTTTCCACCGCCACCGCAAAACCGAGCCGCACATACATGCCACTGGAATAATGTTTAACCGGCATATCGATGAACTCCTCAAGTCCGGCGAACGCGATAATATGGTCCATGCGCCGTCGCACGTCCTCGCGCGGAATGCCCAGAATGGAGCCGTTCAGCACCACGTTTTCGCGGCCTGACATTTCGGGATGGAACCCGGCACCCAGCTCCAGCAGGGAGGAGATGCGGCCCCGCGTAGTGACCTGGCCAGTGGTCGGGGTGATCGTGCCGGCAATGAGCCCCAGCAACGAGCTCTTGCCCGAACCATTGGGTCCGATCACGCCGATGGTCGCGCCCCGCTTAACGGCGAAGGATACGTCGCGCAACGCCCAGAACCGTTCCACCTGACGGCGTTGCAACCAGCGCGACACCGTTTTGTATAACGTCGGCACGCCAACCGTCTGGGCGCGGTAGGCCTTGCCGAGCTGCTTGACTTGGATGATCGGTTCACTCATAGCCAGTCGGAAAAATAGCGCTGGGCGCGTTGAAAGATGACAAAAGCCGCCCCCACCAGCAGCAGCGGCCAGATCCAGCCGGCCGCAGTCCCGACGGACCACGGCATCGCCACGTCAGGAATCTGCAAGGCGCGGTAGGCGGTAACAATCACACTCATGGGATTGAGCATAAAAAGGGGCTGTACCCAGGTCGCATCACCCGCCAGGGTTTCGATTAAGCTGAGCGGGTACATAATCGGGCTCATAAAGAACCAGGCGCTGAGAAAGACGCCGATCAGGTGCTGTGTGTCACGGAAATAGACATTGGAGGCGGCGGTCAACAGCGCCATGGCAAAATTGAAGAGGAAGTGGTAGGCCATAACCAGCGGTACCCAGACCGTCCATCCACTCAACATCACCCCCTGCCGGTGCAGCAGCCAGCTAATGACCAGTAATTGCACGCCCCACATCAGCAGGTAATTGATCAGCGCCGACAAGGTCACCGAGAGCGGGATGATCATGCGCGGGAAATAGATTTTTTTCACCAGGTTGGCGTTGCCGGTGATGGAATTCATGCCGGACTGGATCGACTGAACCGTGAATTGCCAGGCAAAGACGCCGATGATCAGCTCCTCGTGGGGGATGCGGACACGTAGGAGGCGGAGGAAAAAGATATAGATGCCCGCCATGAAAAGCGGCGTCAGCACTGTCCAGCACAATCCTAGCACCGAACCTCGATAACGACTGCGCAAATCACGCATTACGAGATTAAACAGTAACTCGTGATACGTATATAAAGTAGAGAAGACTCGAATCATGCCGCACGCTTAACTTGCCCAAACCAGCGGAACGCGCGGGCGGGTGATCATGCCCGGTGCGTTCACGGCGAAACTATAGGGAATCCCCCGGTGCCTGTCGAC
>SLLF01000287.1 GCA_007134175.1 Kiritimatiellia bacterium
ACGGCGCATGAGCCGTACCGCTCGTTGGTTGGCTCCGTCCACTGCCGGATGCCAATAGAGATGTTCAAAAAGAAAGGTTCGGTAGGGTTTTAGCGCGGACTTCAACGCGGGACTGAAGGCGATCATTCGCTCCGGGGCGTTCATCACGTCGGTCGGCGATCGCGGTTGGTGCTGTTCGAGGCGACGGGTGGATTCGCGCAGCACATCTTCCACCTGCAGATCCAGGAGGAACCGGATGGCATAGGCTGGACGCTCGGTTGCCGGGACGTCCGGATAGGCCTGTCGACACCGGTCGTCCGCCTGTTGCCATAGATCCAATGGTTGCAGGGTGGTGTAGTCGAGCAAACCGGCTTCGAGGCCGTCCTCCACATCATGGGCTTGGTAGGCAATATCGTCGGCCACATCCGCGATTTGAGCCTCCAGCGATTGAAAGGGGCCAATGGGGTAGCCGTCCAGCTCGGCACCTGTTTCCGCGGCAACGTGTTTGCGCAAGCCGGCGCGAACTTCCCAGGTGAGATTCAGTCCGGGAAAATGGGGATAACGGCGCTCCAACCATTCCACCCAGCGCAGGGTCTGCAAGTTGTGGTCAAATCCACCATGGCCCTGCATCAATGCGTCCAGCTCTCGTTCGCCACAATGCCCGAATGGGCTATGACCTATGTCGTGCGCCAGGGCGATTGCTTCTGTCAGCTCGGTATTGGCTTGCAGGGCGCGAGCCAGTGTCCTGCCAATGGCGGTCATTTCCATGGTGTGGGTCAAACGGGTACGGTAGTGGTCGGCCGTAACGTCCACGAAGACCTGGGTTTTGTATTCCAGTCGACGAAAGGCGCGACAATGCAGCACCCGGTCACGATCCCGTTGGAAGGGACCGCGATAGGGGTGCGCGGATTCCTCATAACGTCGTCCACGTCGCTGATCGTGGCATGTGGCGTAGGGGGCCAGTGCCGCAGAGGCCTGTTGAGTATGGGGTCGCTCTAATGACATCGTGTGTACACTATGTACCGCTAGCCTTACGTCGTAAAGGTACGAATCACGCGCATAGGGCGCATATCACTTCTGACGGTGTTGCTCACAGAGAGGAATCAGGAGATGTCACAAGAGGTGCCGCTGACTTCACATAATCAATACCTATTCTCACCCGGCCCGCGGATGGGTTTGGTCATAGACTTCCTTGAGCCGTTCCATGCTGATGTGGGTGTAGATTTGGGTGGTGGAGAGCGAGGCGTGCCCGAGCATTTCCTGTACGCTGCGTAAATCGGCACCGGCATCGAGCAGGTGCGTGGCAAAACTATGCCGAAAGGTATGCGGCGAGTAGGCGCGCGACAAGCCTGTAAGGTCGAGGTACTTCTTCAAAAGACGTTCCACCGACCGGCTGGTTAGCCGGGTGCCCAGGCGGTTGACGAACAGGGGCCGCAGCTTTGGATTGCGGCCGGTGACGGTCCACCACTGGTCCCGCAGATCAAGCGAACGCCGTAAGGCGCGCTGGGCCGGTCCGCCCAGCAGGCACAACCGTTCCTTGCGCCCTTTGCCCAGCACCTTGATCGTGCCGGAGTAGGGGTCGAGATCCTTGTCGGTCAACGCGGTCAGCTCGCCCACGCGCATCCCGCTGCTGTACAACACTTCCAGCAGAGCCGTGTCACGGGTCAGTGCATATTTCTGGAACAACCGTGTGACCGGCTCGGCGGAGAAAGTCGCCTCAGCCTGCAAGTGGGCAGGAGCCTGCAGTAGCTTTTCCATTTCGGCAATGGAAAGGACTTTGGGCAGGCGCCGACCCTTGCGGGGCAGCGCCAGTCCGGCAAAGGGATTGCGTGCGGCCGCTTCCTCCCGCAACAGGTATTTGTAAAAGGAGCGGAGACTGGACAGTTTGCGTCCGGCACTGGCGGGGGCCAGCCCGGTCTTTTGCAGCTCGACCAGAAAACGGCGCGCCATGAAGCGATCCGCTTCGTCCCAGGCAAAAGGGGGCTGGGCGTCGTCGCCCCACGCGCCCAAGGCAAACTGGGCGATATCGCTCAGGTAATGATAGCGCGTATGATCGGAGGCATTGCGCTCGGTCTGCAAATAGTCCAGAAAACCATTCACCCAGGCGTCATCCGCCACCAGGGCCATGCGCGTGTTCATTGCGGGTCGTCCGCGTTGGCCGCATTCGCGCCCACCTTTTTCCCCGGCGCGTAGCGGGCCGCCATCTTCTGCAAGGCGGCAAATTGCTTGGGTGAAAGTAGCCCTTTCTCTTTGAATTGCCGGGCCAGCGACTGATAGAACGCCTCGTCCGACCATTCGCGCTTACCGCGTTTGGTTGGCGCGCGCCACTCGGTGACCTGGGCCAGTTGGTTTAGCAGGGCGCTGATCTGTTCCGGGGCAACCGCTTCCTCCTTGCCCAAGCCCCACGCGGCCGCGCGTTCCGTGAAATCGGGTATCTGGGACTGATACTTTTGCAGCAGCCGGTCCAGGTACTTGAGCTGGTTGGGGCTCAACCGCTTGCCCCCTTCGACCTGTTCGCGCAGGGAGGCACAGAAGACTTGATCGTCGTAGGTGCGCGTCCCTACTTTGCGGGGCTCATCGAAATTCACGGCTTGCAACGCCGCCAGTTTTTCCTCGGTGCTCTTGCGCGGGGCGGCCGCCGGGGAGCTGATCTGCTTGAACAGATCGCCAAGGCCTAATTCGGTAGCGACTTGATCCGGGTTGGGCAGTTGTTCCCGGTATTTATGCGCCAGTTTCAGCAAGGCCTCCACCTGCCGCATCGTCAACTTCTTCTCGCCGGCCTCCAGTTGTTGCCGCACAGAATCCACGAATTTTTCATCGCTGTAGGTGGTCTTGCCGCGCTTCACCGGCGGGGCCCACTCCGCCACTTGCTCCACATAGTTCAAGAGACGGGCAGCTATCTCCTGATCGGCGTCGGGTCCCTTGGCTTGCTTAAGCCATTGCTGGAAACGTTCGTAAAAGCGCTCCATCATGGCCGTCCATTCCACTTTCCCGTCTTCGACGGCATCCAGTTCCTGCTCCATTTTGGCCGTGAACTGCACGTCGAAAAGAGCGTCGAGGTGGGAGACAAGAAATTGGCTGACCTGTTCTCCCGGTTCGGTGGGGCGTAAGGAGCCTTTCTCGCGTTCGACGTATTTGCGGGCATAGAGGGTTTGGATGATCTGTGCGTAGGTGCTGGGCCGGCCCACGCCGTTTTCCTCCAGGGTCCGGACCAGTGACGCTTCGGAATAGCGGGGCGGCGGCTTGGTGAACTTCTGGTCCACCAACCATTCCTGGCAATCCACCACTTCGCCTTGTGTCAGGGGCGGCAGCGCCTGGGGTTCGTCGGTATCGTCTTTGTCGTCGTCACCGCCCTCGCTGCTCTTTGCTTTGGCCTTCTTCTGGTCCTCGCCGGTCACTTTCATGAAGCCGGGAAACAAAATATCCGAAGCCGTGGCGCGGAAAAGATAAGTCCAGGGAGCACCTTCCTGCTGTAGTGTCGATGCCGACGTGGCACCGTCGGGCAGCTCGGCGGTGAATTCGACCGTGCGCTGGGCGATGCGGGCGGGCGCCATCTGGCTGGCGACGAATTGTTTCCAGATCAGTCGATAAAGCTTCAGTTCTTCGGGTTTGAGGTGTTTCGCCATGGCCTCCGGCGTCCGCTCAACGTCGGTGGGCCGGATCGCTTCATGCGCCTCCTGGGCTCCGGAGCGGCTGCGGAATAGGTTCGGATTGGCAGGGACGTAATCCGCGCCGAACTGCTGGGCGATATACTGGCGGCATTGATCCTGGGCATCCTTGGCAATGGCGGGTGAATCGGTACGCATGTAGGTGATTAAACCAACGGACCCATCACCGAAGTCGACGCCCTCATAAAGTTTTTGCGCAATGCTCATGGTGCGGGACGGGGTGAAGCGCAAGGCGCTGGACGCGGCTTGCTGCAGCGTGCTGGTTATAAAGGGCGGACGCGTCCGGCGGTTGACCTCCCGCTCAATGACATGCGCGACCACCAATTCCCGCTGATTCAGGTCGGCCCGCACCTCGTCCGCCTGCTCCTGGTTGGCGATGGCGGGATCGGCGGCGTTGATCTTGGCGAGGCGAATCAGGAACGGATCAACCGGTTCCACTCGTTTGGCGACGCGCGCGCCGAATACCCAGTATTCCTGCGGCGTGAAGCGGCGGATCTCCGCTTCACGCTCGCAGATCAAGCGCAACGCCACCGATTGGACCCGGCCGGCGCTCGATCCGCCCTTTATCCGCCGCCACAGCAACGGGCTAACCTGGTAGCCGACCAAACGGTCCAGCACTCGCCGGGCCTGCTGGGCGTCGACGCGGTTCGTGTCGATCCGGGTCGGCTGGGCAAAAGCGCGGCGAATGGCGGCAGGGGTGATCTCGTTATAGGTCACGCGATAAAACCGATCGGTGTCCGGTCGCTTACCCCCTAGCGCATACATCAGATGCCAGGCAATGGCCTC
>SLLF01000377.1 GCA_007134175.1 Kiritimatiellia bacterium
AAAATCGGGGGAAATGGTTTGACGTGCGGCATAATTAAGATATACTACTCTGAAATAGTGCTCAAGGGGAGCGGGAATGGGGCGAGTAGCTACAAGGAGATAGGGTGATGAGCAGACGGTATAGAAATGATGTGTGCGGTTTGATAGCGGGGCTGTGGCTGTGGTTGGGACGTACGGTCGTCTGGGCCTGCGTGGCGTGTAATATTTCCTTTGCCGATGAAGTCGCGGGTGCGCGGGCCGACAGTTTGCTGGCACGCGATGTGAACCGCGCGATGGATAATCAGCGCGGCTTGCCGCTGGATGGCTACAGCACGATGGTCGCCTATCTTGATACCGGGAATGAGGATACACTCAAAGTGGTGTCTGCGCCGGCCGCGCCGGAGGTCAAGGATCGCATTGAGGTGGCGACCAATGCACGGCTACCGGAGCCCGCGGAGCGAGCGGACAACCCGGCCCCACCGCTGGCGACCCCGTTGGCTAGTCCCGTTGAGGAGGTTGTGGCGTCCACCCTGCCGCCCACGTCCTTCGTGCCGCAGGATACGCCTGCGGACAAGTCGTTCACGATCACTCTGCACGAGGGGAAGACCTATATCGGCAACGGTGTGGTGTATGATGGGTTTCTCATCGACGGCAAAGTGCCTGGGCCGACGATCATCGTGGATGAGGGGGATGTGGTCGAAATCACTGTGGTCAATGACGGGGTGGTGCCCCACGGTGCCTCCATTCATGCCGCCTATACGCAGACCTCGAAGTACCTGGGCAGCATCAACGCCGGCGAAACCAAGTCCATGCGGTTTCGTGCCACGTATCCCGGTGTGTTCATGTACCATTGCGCCCCGGGCGGGCATGCGATTCCGATGCATGTTATCGGGGGGCAATATGGTATGATAGTCGTGCGGCCTGCCGAAGTGCGCTATCAACTGGAAAAGGATCTGGGGCGCGAACCCGATATCGAGTTGTACCTGGTGCAGCATGAGTTGTATGCCTCGGGTAAGGACGGGGTGGACGGCATCGGGGCCTACACCATGTTCAACGGTCGGTTGTTCCGGTATGTGGAGGAGCCGATCCTGGTGCGGCCGGACGACTACGTGCGGATCTATTTCCTGAACATGGGGCCCAATTTGATTTCCACCTTCCACTTGGTCGGGATCGTGTGGGATTACGTCTATTGGCAAGGCCATCCGGAGGCGCGTTGGCCCGGGGGGCAGACCGTGACGGCTGGGCCGTCCGATTCCTGGGTGGTGGAGTTCCGTATCCCGCCGGTAGAGGAGGGTGCCTACACCATGCTATCCCATGCGGTGGGATCGGCCAGTCGCGGGGCCATTGGATTGATGGTTGCCCAGCAAGAGGCCGCAACCCCGCGCGAAGTGCTGGCGGATGGGCCGTCATTTGATGAGGATGAACTGGCGGAGATGGTCAGCAATGCCACGCGCATCATTAACCCCTTCGGTATCGGGACGCATCCGGTTGACGCACCGGTGATTTATGGTTCCGACGTGGACGAGGTGGTCGTAACGATGATAGGCAACTCGTATTGGCCGAAGGTCGTGCAAATCGCCCCGGGCACGCGGGTAACGTGGATTAACGAGGATGTGTTTACCTATTTGGCCGGCGAATTTTCAGGTATCCACAATGCCGCCGCTATTGCATCGCCGCCGGGCCAAGGGTTTGTGACGCCGCTGCTGGCGCATGGGGAATCGTACACGCATGTATTTACCGCCGAGGGCACGTACAACTACATCTGCACCCCCCATCCGTATATGGAAGGACGGGTTATCGTAGCGGGCCCCGGCGTTACGGCAGACGATGGATGGGCGCTTAGCTGGGTTCAGGTTGTAGCCGTGGCGGCGCTAGTGTTGGCGGTAATCGCCGTAAGTAGAAAAGGAAAGGGACAAGCGAAAGCATGAAAATGAAATTACGTCATATTGGGTATGGATTATGGATAGTGGCTGGGCTGGGCCTGCTGGGCTGTGGCCAAGCCGAAACCGGTGACCCGGCTCAAAGGTTGGAACCGGTTACCTCGATCACCATAACCGGCAACGACCGGATGCAGTTCGATATCAACGAATTCGCCGTACCGGCCGGGGCGGAGATCACGTTGGTCTTCGACAACATCGGCCGTATGCCGAAAGAGACGATGGGACATAACCTGGCTATTCTGGACAAGGACATGGATCCCAACGTCTTTGCCACGGCCGCCCTGCGACATGCCGCCAATGAATATATTCCTCCGGAGTACGAGCATAAGGTCATCGCCACCACGGTGATTCTAGGGCCGGGCGAGTCAGAGACGCTGGTGTTTACCGCGCCGGACGAGCCGGGCGCCTATCCCTATGTTTGTTCCTTCCCGGCGCATACCCCGGCCGGGATGAAAGGCATCATGTATGTCGTCGCGGCCGACTAATAGTAGACCAGCATGATAACCACGATGGCCCACCACGCCAGAAACGAGATGGCGGTGCTGAGTCCGGCGAATACCATGAAACGCACGACGCGGGAGGTTGTCTGCGCCCATTCCGCGACCAAGGATTTGAACGTCGGCGCAATATAGCAATTCAAGGCAATTCCGTTCAGGAAGACCACCAGCACCAACAGCATTTTCCAGCGGAACGGTGCGTAGTCGATCAAGCCTGGGCGGGGCAGGAACAACATCAGGCCGCTGAAGGAGAGCAGCAGCAGGCCGATCCAGACCTGGATGGAGAGCAGCGGTGTTACGCGGTCCATCAGCGCGGCCTGTTGCGGCCTTAGCTTCAGCCATGCGAGCAAGAGATCGGCGGCGACCACCGCACCCAGTGCGATAATGACGCCGGCCAGATGGATAAAACGCCACCAGGCATGGTACTCCAGCAGGAATGCAAACCGAGTGTGTATTACAATTGGGTCCATAAGCGGTAGAGGAAAAAGATAGAGGCGAAGAACATCACCAGGCTCAAGACGATGATGGCAACGGTCGTTATCATGGGGGTAGCCTAGGCGCCACCGGGCGGTATGTCAACAACAAACAAGACAAAAATGTCTGTAATTAATGGCGCAGGAGCAGGGGCCGCTCTCCAGTTAGTTTTAGCAGTTCTCGTTCGGTTTAATTGCCGAAGGCTCTTGCAACACCTCCCGCGCCTGCCATAGAGCGCGGGCCTACAACCTCGAACCCCGATGTAGGCCGGGCCTGATTGCCCGGCGTCCTTTTCTATCCTTGCGAAGGAGAGGGGTTTTGCAAAAGCTCCGCCATGCGGGTGTCACACGTTCTACACTTTCCTCTCAGCAAGGAACGCGCTACCATCCACAGGAAATCAGGTTTGTTTCCCGCTGCAGGATGGTGCAGAGCGCTTGGCTTGGCGTAGCGTGTGGTATCCGTGTTGACTGATTAAGGGGGGGGCACTGACAATATTAATAATATGATGGAGATACCGTATGTCGTTTGAGAGTGGGTCCATTAGTTGCCGTGCCTTTTTTGTGCCCCAACCGTTGCCGGGCGATTGGGTACAGCGGGTGGCTGCCCAGGCGGCGCCACCGCTGGAATACCTGAAGGATGAGCCCATACAGGGGTGGGTCGGCGGGCGGCATCTACTGGACCGCGTGATTACAGATGAGAATGCCTATTACGCCGGTCATCTGCGTCTGTCGCTGATGCAGGCGGAGCGGAAGATTCCGCCCGCGCTGCTGAAGGCAGAGCAAACCATGGAGGAGCTGGCGGAAATGCAGGCCCGCGGCGTAGCGTTCCTAAACCGCAAACTACGGGCCGAAATAAAGGAACAAGTGGTCGCCCGGCTGCTACCGCAAATGCCGCCGCAGCTTAAAGGCATTCATCTGATTCATTCGGCCGCCAGCAACCGGATATACGCCACCTGTTTATCCGAGAAGCAACTCGATGCGTTCCAGATTAACGTGGGCCGCACGCTAGGTTTTGCCCTGGTACCCGCCGCCCCTGCTGAAACGGCGTTGACACGCAAGCAACTGGATGTAGAGGATTTGCTGCCGACCAGCTTTTCCCCCGAACTCGAAGATCATCAGGTTCACTACGTAATCGGCGAGGATTTTCTTACCTGGCTCTGGTATATGTCGGAAGTGGAGCAGGGCACCATCCCACTGACCGACAACCAGCGGGTATCGGTGCTGATTGAGGGGCCCCTGACCTTCCACATGGAGGGGAAAGGGGCGCATGTCACGGTATTGCGGAAAGGCGAACCGTTGATGAGCGCGGAGGCCAAGACCGCGCTGCTGGCCGGAAAGAAATTAAGACAAGCGCGGTTCCATCTGGTTGAAGATGACGCGACGTGGAATGGTACACTGGACGCCGACCAATTCGTTTTGCGGGGATTGAAGTTGCCGGAAACCGAAGTCCGCCTCGATCCGTTAAGTCGTTTTCAGGAGCGGGTACAGCAGCTCGACCGCCGTCGACGGGAACTCCACGAGGCGATGGCCGAAGCC
>SLLF01000150.1 GCA_007134175.1 Kiritimatiellia bacterium
GGGTGTTGAAGACGTCGATCATGGGGATACCGGTCCGGACCATGTTGCGCGGAATGATGCGCTTGGCGGGATTGACCGACGGTCCGCCGATGGGAATCATGTTCTGCTTGATGGCCGGTCCGTTATCACGCGGCTCGCCGCCACCGTCGAAGACGCGGCCCAGCAAGGCGTCGGAGAAGGGGACTTGCATGACGCGGCCGAGAAACCGGACCTGTGCCGCCGTTGAGATGCCGCGACCGCCGGCGAAGACCTGTAGAAACACCCGGCGCCCTTCGATACGGATGACCTGGGCCAGCGACGAGCCGTTCTCCGACTCCACCCAGGCCAGCTCGCGGTAGGTCACATCCTCCGCCTCCAGACTGATCACATTGCCGGCAATGCGATCGAGTTTTGTGTACACCTTATGCATAGTCCGCGACCTCCGTGATCATGTGCGTGATCCGTTCCTCTATTTCTTTAAAATCGGCCTCGTCCATGCGGATGCGGTTCCAGTCGCGCGTCCGCTGGGTCAGGGTCTGGAAAAAGCGCCGGGCGGCGTCCTTGTCGTCGAACGCCATGCGGGTGCGCAGCATCTTGACGATGCGTCCGAACACATATTGCTGGCGCTCGGCAGCGGTGGCGGCGTCGACGTCGTGAAAGGCGTCTTGCTGCAAATAGACGTTGTCCAGGTACTCGGATTTCAGGTAGACGACAAAGTCTTCCAGCGAGGTGCCTTCCTCGCCGACCACTTTCATCATCTGGTTGATCTCGTTGCCGCCCCGCAAACATTTGCGCGCGAACGCCACGGCGTCCGCGTCCACCACACTGTCGTACTTGCTCCAGCTATCCAGCGGCGCGATGGCCGGGTAGCGGCGTGCGTCGGAGCGTTCCCGCGACAGGCCGTGGAAGGCACCCACCACCTTCAAGGTGCTCTGGGTGACGGGTTCTTCGAAATTGCCGCCGGCCGGGCTGACCGTGCCGCCGATGGTAACCGAGCCGATCGAGCCGTCGCGCAGTTTCACCACGCCGCCGCGCTCGTAGAACGATGCGATCACCGATTCCAGGTAGGCCGGGAACGCTTCCTCGCCCGGGATCTCCTCCAGACGTCCGGACACCTCACGCAAGGCCTGTGCCCAGCGAGAGGTGGAATCGGCCAGCAAGAGGACGTTCAAGCCCATCTGCCGGTAATATTCCGCGATCGTGACGGCGGTGTAAACTGAGGCTTCGCGCGCGGCCACCGGCATGGAGCTGGTGTTACAGATAATCAGGGTGCGTTCCATCAAGCTCTTGCCGGTGCGCGGGTCGGTCAATTCCGGGAACTCGCGCAGCGTTTCCACCACTTCACCTGCGCGTTCGCCGCAGGCGGCGATGATGACGATATCCACGTCGGCGTGACGGCTGGTAATCTGCTGCAACACGGTCTTGCCCGCGCCGAAGGGGCCAGGTACGCAATAGGTGCCGCCGCGGGCGATCGGGAAGAGGGTGTCCACGATGCGCACTTTGGTCACCAGCGGCTCGGTGGGGCGCATCCGTTCGGCGTAGGCTTTGATCGGAACTTTGACCGGCCAGGTCTGGAGCATAGTCACGTCGCGCGTTTCGCCCTGCTTGTTTTTCAGGGTGGCGATTTTAGCCGTGATGGGGTAATCCCCCTGGACCTCGACCGATTCCACCGTCCAATCGCCGCGCCAGCGGAAGGGCACCATGATGCGGTGTTCGAAGATCCCTTCCGGCACCGTGCCGAGCGTGTCGCCGGCGGCGACGGTGTCGCCGGGCTTGGCTTGCGGGGTAAAGGTCCAGGCGCGTTCCGTGTCGAGCGGGGCCAGGTAGGTACCGCGCTGCAGGAAGAAGCCGCATTGTTCCGCCAGTGCCGGTAGCGGATTCTGCAGCCCATCGTAAATCTGGGTCAGCAGGCCGGGGCCGAGCTCGACGGAGAGCATCTCGCCGCTGAATTCAACTTGATCGTTTACGGCGACCCCGGTGGTGTCCTCGAACACCTGCAACTCCGCGATGTCGCCGCGGATACGGATAATCTCAGCCTTCAGGCGGGTCTCGCCGACTACGGCAAAACCGACCTCGTTCTGCACCACCGGTTGCGTAAAACGTACGCTGATCAGATTGCCGTTAATGCCTGTGATTGTTCCTGTGTTTTCACTCATTCGTCATCATCCTCTTCGGATTCAAGGGCTGCTTCCACTTGTTCTTCAATAAAGGTCTCAATGCGTTGCAGGCCGGTTTCCGCGTCCAGCTCATTCCATCGCTGCACCATCTCCAGCTTCAAGGCATAGGCGCAGACAGCGTCCAGGCTGAAGGGGGCTTGGGCCGTTCGCTCGTCCAGGGCGTCCCAGCGGCAACGGTCCAAGGCCAGCTCGCGTTCGCGCGGATTGGTATGCTGCATGGCGTCCAACACCCCCGTCTCCACAGCAACGTCAAATCCGGAATGTATCCGTTGCCAGCCGCGCGCCTCCACGTTCAGGCGCGCCGCTCGCAGCCGGGCCTGCGTATTGCGAATTTGCGTATCCAGATCGGTCCACCAGCGGGCAAAATCAGATGCCCCCTCTGCCGGTGTGCCGCGCACGAAACACATGACCTCCCGCCACGCTTCCGGCGGCAAGGCACCCTGGCAATGGAAGCCGAACGCCTCCACGGTCCAGGGAGCAGGCTCTTCCAGATCAAGCGGGGGTAAACTGGCTGCGAGATAATAGGGCATGGGGGATAGTCGTCTACTTGTCGGCAGGGCTTGACGCGTCGTCGTTCTGGGCGGCGCGCATAATGATTTCCGCCAAGTGCGGGCGCAGGAAGTTGCACAACGCTTCGGCAATGGCCTCTTTACTGAAATCGTGGTGCGCGTGTTCGTCCTTGAACGCGATGCGGAACCCCTTGGTCAGCGCGCGGTCGGGATGAATATCTATCGATTCACCCAGTTTCTGACGGTAGCGGTCGGCAAAAAACTTCACCAGGGTTTCCTGTTCCGCCGGCGGTACCAGCAGGTCAATCCGGCGCGCCTGGCCGTCGTGCTGGATATAGGCCTCCGCCATGTGGGTCAACATCTCCTGCACCACCTTGATGTCCATGGCCTCGTCCAGCACGTCGCCCACTAAATCGTCCAGGATGTTTTGCACCCCCTGTCCCACGGCAATCAACAAATCGCGACCTGCTTGTTCCAGCGTCTGTTGACTGCGGGCGGTGAATTCCTGGGCATCCTTGTCCGCTTGGGCCAACAGCGATTCCGCTTTCTCCTCCGCTTCCTTGACCATAGCGGCGGCCTTCTCTTTGGCCTTCGTCTTAATGGTGTCGGCTTCCGCTTCCGCCTTGTGAATAGCCTCCGACTCGATTTTTTCGATCAAATGCTGCAATTCTTCAGCCATAATGCTGTTTCTCCTTCAATCGCGCTTAAATGGTGGGTGTCCGAACGGACCCGGTGCGCCACTGCATGCCCTATATTTGCCCGCCTTGCAATCTTTTTTTACCTAGTCGCATATCGGGAAATCCAGTTCGCGGGCGATTGCGCTCACAGGGGACGAAACGTTGACTAATTCGATCCGGCTGGCGGCGAATTCACGGCGTACGGGATAGTTACGGCGGCACTGGACAAAATGCTGTGCCATCTGGTCAAGGTCGGCAGAGGCACCGGAGCGGAACCGCTGGTCGTCGTCGCGCAGCGGATAGGCCAAGTGCGTGAGGCGTTGCAGGATTTGCTGTGGTGACAGGCCTGTGCCGTCCAGTTGGTGTTCCGCCGCCTGGGTGGCGCCCCCCTCGTCCCATTCAACCGGATCCGGCTCCACTTCAAGGTAACGACAGCACGCCTCGTACACTTGGCGCGTCCCGTTCAGACGGCCTTCGTAGGAGTAACCGGCAATATGGGGTGTGCCGATGTCCACGCGGTCCAGCAGATCCTTCACAATGCGCGGTTCATGCTCCCACACGTCCAGTACGGCTTGGCGCAAGACCCCGCTTTCCAGTCCTTGGCGCACGGCGTCGCTATCCATGATCTCGCCGCGGGCGGCATTGATCAGCAGGCTGCCCGGCGTCATTTGAGCAATCAGTCGATGGTTGATCATCTGTTCAGTGGCAAACGGGCCTTGGCGCAAGTAGGGGACATGGAAGGTCACGATATCCGCTGCCGGCAACAAATCCGCCAGGTCGATGAAGTCCCACTGCTCACGCCCCTCGGCCAGGGCGCGCGGGGGATCGTTGAGCAGCACGGTTAAACCCAGTGCCCGGGCTTTGGCCGCCAAGCGACTGCCGATATGGCCCACACCGACAATGCCCAGGGTCAACTGTTCCAGCTCCAACTGGTGCGTTTCGGCTTCGAGCAACAGGGCGGTGATGACATATTCCGCTACACTGTTGGCATTGCAGCCGGCGGCGTTATACCACGCGATGCCCAGATCCGCCAAAGCCGCCTCGTCAATGTGGTCCGTTCCCGCCACCGCGCAACCGAC
>SLLF01000342.1 GCA_007134175.1 Kiritimatiellia bacterium
TCCTTTCTCGCTTAAATCGGGCTCTTTCCGCTACGTACAGAGGAATAGCTTGAGGAAGTTTGGCTCCCGCGGCACAAGGCCGTGGGGCGCCCGTGAGAAATGCGGGCTAGCCCCGTTTTTCAAGCAAAATGGCAGGAGACTTGGCGCTGGCCGTCGGCCGCGCGCAGCTGGGGCGCGGTTTGACGGCAGCGTTCCTGCGCCAAGGGGCAGCGCGGATGAAACGGGCAGCCGCCAATACGGGCGGTGGGCGAGGGGAGTTCGCCTTTCAGTTTGATGCGTTGCGGACCGCCGGTCTGTAACCCCTTGGCCACGTCGGGCACGGCCGAGAGCAATGCTTGAGTGTAGGGGTGTTTGGGACGGGTAAGTATCTCGTCCGGGGTCCCGCTTTCCACAATGCGACCCAGATACATGACCAGGATGCGGTCGCACAGGTAACGGACCACCGCCAGGTCATGGGCGATGAATAGGTAGGCCAAGTTTCGTTCCTGCTGCAGGTCCTTCAATAGGTTGAGAATCTGGACTTGCACCGAGACGTCGAGGGCGGAGACCGGTTCATCGGCAATAACCAGGCGCGGATTGACGGCGAGGGCGCGCGCAATGCCGATGCGCTGGCGCTGGCCGCCACTGAATTCGTGAGGGTAGCGGTTAAGATAGAGCGGGTCTAGTCCGACGGCGGTCAGCAAGGCCGCCGCACGGTCGCGGCGCTCCCGCCGCCGGCCGATCCGGTGGACATGCAACGCTTCCATTAACGCGCGCCCGACGGTCATGCGGGCATTGAGCGAGCCGTAGGGATCCTGGAAGATCATCTGTACCTGTTGGCGGTAGGCTTTGAGCCGTCGACCTTGCCACCCAGCGACATTCTCGCCTTGGAACGAAATCTGCCCGGACTGTACCGGCAGCAGGCGCATAACGGCCTGGCCAAGCGTGGTCTTGCCACAACCGCTTTCCCCGACCAGCCCGACGCTTTCGCCGGGGGCAATGTGCAGCGAAACCCCGTCCACCGCGCGTACCGGGGCGCGTTTGGAGCCGTAGCGGACCGCCAATTGCTCCACGCTTAACAACGGCCCGCTCACGCCGATACCTCCTGCCAGAAATGACAGCGCACGGTTCGTTGTGGTCCAGTGGTTTCTTCGTCCGGCTCCGCGTCGCGGCACGGCGTACGCGCCAGCGGACAGCGGGGATGGAAGCGGCAACCCGCCGGTAAGCGATCCGGGGGCGGCACCACGCCGCTGATCCCGGTCAAGCGGTCAGCGGACCCGGTCAACTGCGGGACCGCCGCCAGCAGGCCGCGGGTGTAGGGATGATGGGGGGTGGTCAAGATATTTGCCGTCGGGCCCGCCTCGACGATCCGTCCGGCGTACATGACATTCACCCGGTGAGCCACGCCGGCGACGAGGCCGAGATTGTGGGTGATCAACAAAATGGCCATACCCAGGTCGCGTTGCAGCTTTTGCAGGAGTTCCAGGATCTGTGCCTGGATGGTTACGTCGAGGGCGGTGGTCGGTTCGTCGGCGACCAGCAGGCGCGGGTGGCCGGCCAGCGCCAGAGCGATCATGGCGCGTTGCTGCATGCCGCCGCTGAGCTCATGGGGATAGGCGCGGGCCGTGCGCTCGGTATCGGTCAACCCGACCATGCGCAGCAGCGCTGCCGTTTCCACCCGCGGATCGGCGTTGGGTTGGTGTTGCCGGAGGGCCTCGGCTATTTGGTAGCCGATGCGGAATACAGGGTTAAGGGCGTTGCTGGGTTCCTGGAAGATGTAGGCGATCTCGCCGCCGCGCAGCGCGCGCAGCGGTTTAGCGGCCATGGCCAGCACATCCATGCTGCGATAGCGGATACGGCCACCGACATAGCGGGCGGCAGGTTCGGGCAGCAGGCGCGCGAGCGCCATCGCGGTTACGCTCTTGCCGCAGCCGCTTTCGCCGACCAACGCTACGGTTTCGCCTTCGCGGATATCAAAATCGACGCCGTCGACCGCGCGGATAGGACGGTGGGGACTGCCGAAATGGATTGCTAGATCACGAACCGTCAGGAGCGGATAGCCGCTGCTGGTCGGCTGGCGCGTGGCGGGCGGGGTGGAGTGTCGGGCGGTCATGCGGACTCCTCACTGGTCCGCAGGCGGGGATCCAGCGCGTCGCGCAAGGCGTCGCCCAGCAGGTTGAACGCCAGCACGATCAGGAAGATGGCCAGGGTGGTGAACGCCATCTCCCACCAGACCCCGTACCAGAGGCGCAGGCGCGCGTTACTGATCATGATGCCCCAGGAAGGTTCGCCTTGCACCCCGATCCCTAGAAAACTGAGAAAGACTTCCGTGCCGATGGCGGCGGGGAAGCGTAGGGTAAAGGTGACAATCACGACGTGGAAGACATTGGGCAGGATGTGGCGGAACAGGATGACGAACGGATTGACGCCGAGTGCCCGGGCGGCCACCACGTAGGGGCGGTCCTTATGCTTCATCACTTCGCCGCGAATCAGGCGGCAAAGACCAACCCACATGGTCAAGCCGATCCCGAGATAGACCCCCAGCAGCCCTTGACCCACAACCAGGGCAATGGCCAGGATGAAGAGCAGGCCGGGAATAGCGGCGAAGGTGGAGTAGCACCAGACAATGAAGTCGTCGACTCGCCCGCCAAAGAAACCGGCCAGGCCGCCCAGCAGCACGCCGATGGGAATGGCGATCAGAGAGGTGATGATACCGACCTGATAAGCAATACGCGCGCCTTGGACCAACCGTTGCCAGACATCGCGGCCGAGCCCGTCTGTGCCCAGCGGGTTGGTGGTCAGGTTGCGCCAGCCGGCCCGCCAGCGCCGCCACCCGTGCAGCTCGGTCTGCGTACCTGTTTCCGGGTCGGCCTGGACAGCGGCAAACGGAGCGCGTTGGAAGCTGGGGGGCTGGTATTGCCGGTCAAGATTGGTGCGTTGATACGACGGGGTCGTATCGTGCCATTTATGCCAGCGGTAGAGTCCCTCGCCGTAGAGCGCCAGGCCGGTGTAGACGACGATGATACCAAGGCAGATCATCGCCAGCCGGTTGCGGCGCAGGCGCACCCAGGCATCACCCCACAACGTGCGGGCGGGGCCGGGTGATCCGGGTTGCTGGTTTGCGGTCACGGGTTTCATTTCAACTTCACGCGCGGATCGATCCACGCATAGCAAATATCGGTCAACAGATTAGCCAGCACGTACAAAATCGAGCCGATCAACACGATCGCGCGAATCACGTCCACGTCGGAGGAGTTGATGGCGTTGATGCCCATGTAGCCCAAGCCGGGAATGCCGAAGAAGCTCTCCAGTAACAAACTGCCGGTGTAGAGAAATGGAATGGCGATGACGACATTGGTGGTGACGGTAATCAACGCATTCTTTAAGACGTGCCGGAAGAGCACGGTGCGCCGTGACAATCCTTTGGCAAAGGCGGTGCGGACATAATCCTTGTACATCTCGTCCAGCATCACCGTGCGGTAGAAGCGCAAGTCCGTGCCCAGTCCGCTCACGACACCGATAATTACCGGTAGGATGAGGTGTCCGGCATTCTCATAACCCCACACCGGGAACCAGCCCCAACGGAAGGCCAGCAGGTACTGGCCGACGATAATCCAGACCAGGTAGTTCACGCTCATCAAGGCGACACTGATGACCACGAAGGTGCGGTCCAGCCACGTATCCCGGAAAAAGGCGCACAGCAGTGACAGGCTCAGCGCCACCACCAGTCCGACGACGAAGATCGGGACGGTCAGGGTCAGGGAGGGGCCGATTCCTTCGCGCAGCATTTGACCGATGGGCTGGTCGGTCTGGGATGAGCGCCCCAGGTCCAGGCGGATCAATTGTGCGAGATAGTGCGTGAACTGGGAATCGAAGAAGTGGCGGGAGCGCCGTTGCAGGCGTATGTCCGCGATCTCCAGCGGTGCCCCCTCCACCACCAGCACGGGCGCGAGTTGGTCTGGATCGGATCGGGTGGAGAAGGGGAGGTGAAGGCGCTGCCAGTCGGTGGTTGCCGGGAGCGGGGTGGAAAAACGGCGGTCCAGCGAATCGGCAGCGGCGTCGGCGGGCCGTTCGTACTTTAGCCAAGCGCGACCACCGGGTGGCAGGCGGTAGCGCACCGTCCAGCGGTAACCCGTGTCCGGCCAAAGGGGGAAATGGAGGGGGAGGGGATGGGTGACATCCGCGGCCAGGCGCAGATAGGCCGGTTCGCCCGCTTGTGTCTCGTGACGGGTGACCTCGTCCACGTCGCGCCACGGCCCGGCATGATCCGTGAAATCGAGTTTGTCGAAAGCGCGCGTCCCGCTCCACCAGCCGAACAGGAGCGGCTTGTTGAAGCCGCGCACTTCGTCGAATTCTTCCAGGGCGCGTGCGGATACATGGCGTCCAAGCGTCATCGCCGCTGGACTGCCGCCGACCAGGTTGAACAAGACGAAGGTAATAA
>SLLF01000138.1 GCA_007134175.1 Kiritimatiellia bacterium
CTTCACTTGCGGCGAGGATTTATCCATCTGCAAGTTCATTTCGACCGCTTTCAGGAAGACATTGCTCGCTCCCGACAGCTCGGAAATCAAAATACGCCGCAGGTTGCCCACCTGTTCCGGCTCCACGTGCTCGAAGCTGCGCGGGTTCTTGCGGATACCGTCGACATGCATGCCCGCCTTGTGCGCGAAGGCACTCTCGCCCACAAACGGGGCCTTAGCCCAAGACCGCTGATTCGCCAGCTCGTTGACCAAGTGAGCAACCTCGCGCAGCTGGCGCAAGGAATCCATCCCGGATTTAAGACAGTCACATTCCATTTTGAGCAGCAGGTTCGGGATAATGGAGATCAGGTTGGCATTTCCACAACGCTCGCCGAAACCATTGACCGTTCCTTGGACGTGCACGGCACCGGCGCGTACGGCTTCCAGCGAGTTGGCCACTCCGCACTCGGAATCGTTATGCGTATGGATCCCCAAGGGGACGGTCAACTGTTTGGCCAGCTCCGACACGATGCCAAAAACCTGATGCGGCAAGGTGCCGCCGTTGGTATCACAGGGCACAACCACATCCGCCCCGGCCGCCGCCGCCGTGCGCAGCGTGGCGACAGCATATTCAGCATCGTCCTGGTAACCGTCAAAAAAATGTTCGGCGTCGTAGATGACTTCCTTTCCCTGTTCCTTGAAGAAGCGCACCGTGTCACCGATCATGGCCAGGTTCTCTTCCGGGGTGGTGCGAAGCACATCGCGCACGTGCAGCTTCCAGCTCTTGCCAAAGAACGTAACTACCGGGGTATCGGCTTCCATCAGCGCCTGTACCCCGGGATCTTCGGCAACAGCAATGCCCGCTCGCCGGGTACTACCAAAGGCCGCAATTTTCGCATGCAACAAGTTCAACCGCTTTACATCGCGGAAGAAGGCCATGTCTTTCGGATTCGAGGCGGCATAGCCGCCCTCGATATAGTCCACCCCGAACGCATCCAAGCGTTCGGCGACACGTAACTTGCCGGCACCGGAAAAGGAAATCCCCTCCCCCTGGGTCCCGTCGCGTAGCGTGGTATCGTATATGGCAATCCGTGGCATCAGGCCGGCTCGTTGACGCGGTCCAGCTCAAAGGCGGCGTGCAGGACGTTCACCGCCTGATCCGCGTAGGCGCTGCGGATAACCACGGAAATCTTGATTTCCGATGTGGATATCATTTCGACATTGATCTTATCGCTGGACAGGGCGTCAAACATGCGGAAGGCCACGCCGGAATGACTGCGCATGCCGACACCAACGATACTGACCTTGGCGATATCGACGTCGTATTGGGCACCGGCCGCGCCGATGGTTTCAATCAAACTGTCCACGGTGGTCCGCGTACGATTGACCTCATCGCGCGGGACGGTAAAGGAAATATCCGTCTGCCCCTTTTCACTGACGTTCTGCACGATCATGTCCACGTTGATGTTGGCGGCGGCCAGCTCTTTGAACAGCGTGGCGGCCACACCGGGCCGATCAGGCACATGCTGGATTGTTACCTTGGCTTGATTTTTGTCGGCGGCCACGCCGCGCACCACTATATGTTCCATTTCCCTTACCTCTTCCTTGACGATGGTTCCCGGCCGTCGGTCAAAACTGGTCAACACCTCCAGCTCAACCCCGTACTTCTTGGCAAACTCCACCGAACGTGATTGCAGCACCTTAGCACCCAGGCTGGCTAATTCCAACATCTCATCGTAGGCGATCTCATCCAGTTTACCGGCTTGCGACACCACCCGGGGGTCGGCGGTATAGATCCCGTCTACATCGGTAAAGATCTGGCACCGATCCGCCTGCAAAGCGGCGGCCAATGCCACCGCCGTCGTATCCGAGCCGCCCCGGCCCAGCGTGGCAATGTCCGCCGTCGGCGTGAGGCCTTGAAAGCCACAAACAATGACAATGCGGCCTTGAGCCAACTGCGTCCGGATCCGGTCGGGCTGGATGCCGGTGATCTTGGCCTTGCTGTGCGCACTGTCGGTCGCGATACCGGCCTGCGGGCCGGTCAGTGACACCGCCTCGGCACCAAGCGCATGCAGCGCCATGGCCAGAATGGCCACGGAAACCTGCTCCCCGGTCGCCAGCAGCATATCCATCTCACGCTCGCTCGGTTGCGCATTCACCTGCCGGGCCAGGGCAATTAAATTGTCGGTGGTCTTGCCCATGGCACTGAGCACGACAACCAGGTCGTGTCCTTCCATGCGGGTATCGTAAACCCGCTGGGCCACCCGCTGCATGCATGCGGCGTCCGCTACGGAGCTGCCTCCAAATTTCTGAACAAATAATGACATCGCTTCTCCCGCCTACGCGTTATCTTCCACCCGGTAGCGCACCGTGGGTGCGCCCGTTTCCTGCAGGGCATCTATTTCATTCACCGCGTCCTGGAACGCCCCGGCCGGTGCCTCGTGGGTCAACATAATCACCGGCACATAGTCTCCCGACTGATGCTCCTGCTGAACCACCGAAGCAATACTGATCTGGTGGCGACCGAGAATATCGGCCACCCGGGCGAACATTCCAGGCGCGTCTTGCAACGACAGCCGCAGATAATAGCGGGTGCGCACCGTGTCCGGGTCCTGGAGCGGAATAGCCTCGTCCAGCCCCACAAAGGCCGGTACGCGACCCGCCTCACCCGCCGCCCAGTTGCGCGCGGCATCCACCACATCCGCCACCACGGCGCTGGCCGTAGGCTCGCGGCCGGCACCACGACCATAGTAAAGCGTGCGGCCCACCGCATCCCCATCCACCAACACGGCGTTATACACACCGCTCACTTCCGCCAGCAAGTGGTCGTGCGGGATCAACGCTGGTTGGACACGCACGTCCAGTCCGGCCGATCCACACTGAATAACCGCTAACAGTTTGATCCGGTATCCCAAGTCAGCCGCGTAACCAATATCGAGGGGATCCAATCCCCGAATACCCTCCACCCGGATATCGCCCATGCCGACTAAGCGCCCGAAGGCTTGCGTGGCCAGCACGCAGGCCTTGTGCGCGGTGTCCCATCCGTCAATGTCCAGACTCGGTTCCGCCTCGGCATAGCCCGCTTCCTGCGCCTCCTGTAAAATCCGGTCGAACGGAGCGGGTTCCCGCTCCATCCGGGTCAGGATATAGTTGCAGGTCCCATTCAAAATGCCGAAAATACGTTCAATCCGGTTCGCCACCAACCCTTCCCGCAGCGCGCGAATGATGGGAATGCCACCCCCGACACTGGCCTCGAACAGCCAGTCCACTTCCTGGGCCGCCGCCACTTCATATAATTCCGCACCGTGCTCGGCCAGCAGGGCCTTGTTAGCGGTTACTACGGATTTGCCCGCTTGCATGGCGTCCCGGGTCAGGCTGCGAGCCGCGCCCGTACCGCCGATCAACTCGACGACCACCTGCACATCGTCGCGCGCCAACAACCCGGCGGCGTCGGTGGTCAATAGCGCAGGATCCACCATCACCCCGCGGTCGCGTTCCAGATCGAGATCCGCGATCCCGCGCAAGACCAAACGCAAACCGGTCCGCGCCGCCAACAGTTCGCTGTTGCGTTGCAAAATCTCCACCACCCCGGCCCCCACCGTGCCAAAACCAATTATCCCTATGCCAATTTCCTTCATCGTTTATCCTTCATCCTTCTACGGCCTTAAGCCGCTCCGGATAGTGGGTGGAACGGATAGCGGAAAACCCGGTCCGCGTCAAGCGGACAGGCACTGGCCTCTCATGTTTATACCTTGGGGTGTCCCCGTGCCGACCCCGCTGTGAGCATCATAGCTCGTGTCACCCCAACACGTCGAGGGTGGCGGGGAGATCATCCACTATGTTAAGAGGGGACGAGTCCCGGATGAATCAGTGATAGCCCTTGACGCGCAGCCTCGTACACGTGTAATGTACGTGTAGCTTGCAAAGAAAGGCGGTGTGTGATGCAAAAGAAATTGACACTTACAATAGACGAAGATGTCTACGCGGGTCTGCGCCAGGTCATTGGTCCGCGCAAGATAAGCCGCTTTGTGGAAGAGCTTGTGCGCCCACATGTCCTCAAAACGGATATCTATGAAGGCTACCGAGCCATGTCGGCGGACCGTGTTCGGGAATCCGATGCGCTTGATTGGGCTGAATCGACATGCAAGGATGTGAGCGATGAAGAGATCTGAAGTCTGGTGGGTCAATTTTGATCCTTCGGTCGGAGGGGAGATACGGAAGCAGCGTCCCGCCGTGATCGTCAGCAACGATGCGGCCAACCATTTTCTAAACCGTGTGCAAGTTGTTCCGCTGACAGGCTCCACCGGAAAGCTCTATCCTAGTGAAGCTTATGTGACATTTGGTGGTAAACAGTCCAAAGCAATGGCAGACCAGTTGACCACGGTCAGCAAGAAACGGTTGGTTAACAAGGCCGGATCGCTCTCTTTTCCGGA
>SLLF01000335.1 GCA_007134175.1 Kiritimatiellia bacterium
CGCGCCGGTCGGATCCACGTCGACCGGCGCATTCAGGATCGCATGCGCGCCCGGGCCCTGAGCAGATCGGCGCAACCGGTACCACGGGGGTGCCCCCACAACCAGTAGCAGTAGCGCCCGCTATGCGCGGGCTTGGCGTCCTTTGGGTCCGAGCCTGCGTGGAGGCCTGCATGGACAGCATTGAGACCTGGTTGGTAGCCGAGGGGTTCGATCTCTTGTGGGCACAACCCGTTGGGCCGGATCGCGGTGCGGAGGCGGCTTTTTCGATTGCAGGGAAAGATGGGCCGGTTGCCCGCTTGTTGGCAGGTGGCTCCCCGGCACTTATGTGGGTGGTCTGGGACCCTTGTCCAGTGGTGCCGGGCGGCCGGTTACGGCGCAAACGGCCGGGCTTGAATAACGAGCGCATCTATCGCGCGGAAGAGCGATTGAACGACCGGATTGAGCGGCAGGGTTTAAGCAGGGCGGTCGGTAGTCATGTGGTGGCCACAGACAATGCCCAGCAGGCGCTGGATTACATCACACGCGTTATCCCGGAGCAGCGGGTAGCCATAGAAACCGAGGCCAGGAAGCGGGCGACCGAATTTCGAACACCCTATCCTGTCATCCGCTTGCTGAGCATGGGGCGCACCCGGCGGGCGAAGGTCGAGTTGGTGGATTTTCATGGCACGCCGGCTGTCTGCAAGACCTTTCGCCGTGGTCGGGAACGTTTCCTGCAACGGGAAATCGCGGCGCGCGCCATAGGGCGGGACCTGCCGTATATGACCCGCATGCTAGAGGCCGGATCAAACTATATCGTCATTGAGTGGGTCGAAGATCATAAGCAAAACTTTGCTCACCGGGTGTTGCCTTTGGGGTATCGGCTATGGCCAACGACCTTGCTCTCGGCCGCTACCGAAATTATCCGCTTTTTCCGGCGACGGGGCTATGAGTATCTTGATTTCACACCGGCCAATTTGCTAATGGAGCGGAACGGAAAGGTGCGGGTGATCGATTTTGAGTTTTTGCAGAAAGTACACGAGGGTATCGACGATACGCGCGGCTGCTACGCCTGGTACAAGGTGCCGGCGGATTTCACCGGCGATTTGCCTGCTGCTTACCTGTGTAAAGGGTTACCCTATCGGCGTTGGCGACGCGCGGTGGGTGTGCCGCTGGCGTTCACCCGTAGAGCGGTGCCCTCCTTTTGGGTGGCGATCATGCGCTCGATCTTCAGTGTCTACTTGGCTCAGCGTACTCTTTTCAGGCGGAGCGCTTGATGCGGTTAACGGTAATCCTGACGACTTATAATTCGCCGGAATGGCTGGAAAAAGTGCTGTGGGGCTATCAGGCGCAAACCCATCCGGCGGCCGAGATCATCATCGCGGATGACGGGTCTGCCACGGCCACCCGCGAACGGATTGAACGTATGCGCACGGCGACGGGATTGCCGCTGCAGCACCTTTGGCAGGAGGACAAAGGGTTCCGGAAATGCCGGATTTTGAACAAGGCGATTGTCGTAGCGCAATCGCCGTACTTGGTTTTTTCCGACGGGGATTGCATCCCGCGCCGCGATTTTCTGGCGGTGCACGCGCGTGAAGCCCGGCCTGGTTGCTACTTGTCCGGCAGTTACAACAAATTACCGTTGGGCACCAGCCGGGCCATCTCACCGGCGGATATTCAGGCCCAGCGTTGTTTCGACTGGCGTTGGTTGCGGGCGCATGGCATGACGTGCCAACGCAAACACCTCAAACTGGTGGTCTCCCCGCAGCAGGCACCCTGGTTGAACCGTATCGCATTCACCCGGTGCCGTTTCAAAGGATCAAACGGGTCCGTGTGGCGGGATGATGCCATCCGTGTCAACGGGTTCGATGAGCGCATGGTATGGGGTGGACTAGACCGGGAATTTGGGGTGCGGTTGATCAATGCGGGGCTTCGGCCCAAGCATGTAAGGTATGACGCGATTGTTGTGCACCTGGACCATCCGCGTGGTTATCTCGACCCCGAGCGCGTGCGTTGGAACAAGTCGTTGATTCGGGAGGTGGCCCGGCGGAAACAGGTGGCCACGGCTCACGGCATCGCTCAATGAACCGGACCGCCTGCGGGCGTTAGCGCATTTTGGTCAATTCTGCCGCCGCCTGTTGCGATAGATGAGCTTAGACACACAGGGGATGGCAAGCATCGCCGCGCTTGTTACCGTGTTTGCCAGCGGCGAATAGCGCTGCGGATACGGGACCAGCGTGATCCACGGCGATAGCGTCCTTTGTGGATATGGCGTATCTGGTAGACCGACTCGATGTCGATCGGGACGCCCGCCGACCCCACTAGCCAACGAAATACCCGGTCCTCGCGGCACTTGCACCAATGGGTGGCCGGCGTTTGATAGGGGGCCAGTCCGTCGCAGTAGCCGATAGCCCGGGCGACATCCCCGTGGACGATTTGGTATTCGCCTTTGGCACAGGACAACGTATAGGGGGAGAACTGGGCTTGATCGATATCGAGCAGTTGCAATGGTCCATCACCGCCTAGCAAGGCGGTGGCGGTTGCGAGTAGGGAGTCGGTAGTGCCTAGCATAGCCGTGCGTTGTTCGGTTTGCGGGAAGAGTAGGGCATCGCGGCGTTCGGTCAGCTGTTGGGCCAGTGAATCCCAGCAACCGGCATGGAAGATAATGTCGCAGTCGGTCATCCATATCCAGTCCGCCTGGGTGGTCTTTGCAGCGTGGTCCCGCCCGATACTGCGGCGAAACAGTCTTTCGGGTTCAATTACGCGCCAGTTCCAGCAGATATTAGGCACGTTGTGTGAATCAATGAACGCCAACACGCGGGCCGTTGCACGATCTGCTGCCGCATAGTAGACGGTCATGGTGAGCTTGAGCCGTGTCGGTGGATGGAGGACCAGCGAGCTCAGTTGATAAAGCAGCATAGGCGCGTATTGCCAGCAGTGACTAACCACTTCCAACTGAAGTATGTCCCCGGCAGTGCGGCGTTGGTCGATGTCGGGACAAGACGGGCGGAACCAGCGGCCGGGTAGCAGTCCGCTGGCCGCGACCTGGTAAAAACGCTCCTGCAAATGCTGAGCGATGCGTCGGCGATATGTGCGCGTAGCCATGGCCGGGCACGGTAGCAGGCTCGTATGAATTGTGGCAAGCGCGGGGTCATGCCCGGCCAGGCCTACTTTTCGGAACTTTGGCTGTAAGAATCGCCGAACCTGTGCTACAGTATTAAATAGACGGACATGATTATCGTCATGGCCAACGTTCAACCCATCAGCATAAGGAGGAGATAATGGCACACACATTGCCTGATTTGACGTACGCGAAGGACGCGCTGGAACCACACATCGATGCGCGGACAATGGAGATTCACCATGACAAGCATCATGCCACCTATGTCAATAACTTGAACGCGGCGCTGGAGCCATATCCCGATCTGCAGCGTAAGTCGGTTGAGGAGTTGGTTAGCGATCTGGCGACGTTGCCGGAAGCTATTCGTACAGCCGTTCGAAATAATGGCGGTGGGCACTATAACCATACCTTGTTCTGGCAGATCATGGGTCAGGGCGGAGGGGGTGCGCCGCAAGGTGATCTGGCAGCCGCTATCGACAGCGAGCTGGGCGGCTTCGATGCCTTCAAGGAGGCGTTGGCCAAAGCCGGAGCGACTCAGTTCGGATCCGGCTGGGCCTGGCTCAGCGTGGGGGCGGATGGAAAGTTGGTTGTATCGTCCACGCCGAACCAAGACAATCCTCTAATGAAGGGGGTGGCGGCCATCACCGGTACGCCGCTGCTGGGGGTAGATGTCTGGGAGCATGCTTACTATTTGCATTACCAGAATCGGCGCCCCGACTATATTGCGGCTTGGTGGAACACCGTTGACTGGGCCAAAGTTGGCGAGCGCTTCGCCGCCGCTAAGGGCTGATTTGCCAAACACTGGAAAGCGTTGAGTCGGGCAGGGTTTGTCCTGCCCGGCTTACCTCGCGTGGTAGCGATCTTTCCGAGGCCCGTAACAGGCGCGTTGTAGGCCGGGCCTCTTTAGAGCTCTGCGTTGGAATTAGGTTGTGCCAGCGCCCATTTGATCGTGCCAGCCATTCTCATTTTGGCCTCGGCGGATCACCGAGTTGCCGTCGACGGGTTTCGGCGTGCCATGGACGGTTCGCCCTACCATGGGTACGGGAAGCTTCCCTCGGAACGATAGCGTACGACGATAACGGTGGACGATTACGGGCCACGAGCAGAGCGAAGCACCCATCGTCCATCGTAATCGCGCGCCTGTTATCGTCAACCGCCTCCCCCAGGACCTTATTTACGGATTAGCCCGCATTTCTCACCGGAATTCCGATCAATCTTCTGCATCTGTGCGCCCCCCACGGCCTCGTGCCGTGGGAGCGAGAGTTTAGGGTGGCTACAGGCTGTGTCCAGAGCGAGCCCGCAGTGAGCGAG
>SLLF01000154.1 GCA_007134175.1 Kiritimatiellia bacterium
TATACGCCACTTGCAAAACAAGTCTTTGCACCTGGCTCTGCGGGCTAACGGTTGCTGAGCCGCGGGTGCAGGGAGGCGGGTGGGGTGTCGGCGTCGGCGATATTCGCCGGTGACAAGTGGGCGCGTTCCGTCAGCTCCCGCGCGAAGGCTTGGCCGGCTTCACTGGCGCGAATAAGGCGAAAAGCGGGTTGTCCATAGAGATGCTGAACAGCGGCGGGTGACATCATCGCCACCACCTGTTCCAGGTAGTAGATGGCTTCGGGTACGCGGTTGAGCAGAGCGGCTAAGGCCGCGGCGTCGCCATAGAGCCACCCTTGGCCGGGAGCATGGATCATCGTGGCGCGCAAAACGTCGAGGGCGGCTTCGTGCTGGCCACGCCGCGCCAGTAGGTAGGCCTGCAGCCGGTTACCCTGCGTGTCCAATGGCTGTAGGTGCAGAAAGGCACCAAGCGCTCGCGCCGCTACGTCGTATTGGCCATGGGATAAATGATAGAGTGCGCGGTTGAAATGGGCGGGCGCACAGTCGGGATCGAGTTCGCTGGCCATGTTGAACAACGCAATCGCTTGCTTTGGGTGGCCGAGATAGAGGTGGGCGACCCCTAGATCATTCAGTCGGTCCGGATGGACCGGATCGGCGGCCAGCGCCCGCGTCAGTGCGTCGGCGGCGTCACGATACACGCCTTGCTTTAGGTCAATTCGCCCCTGCAGCGCCCACGCCTCCGCCCATTGGGGCCACTGGTCCAGCGCGGCTCGAAGCAGGTCAGCGGCTGCTGCGTATTCTCCCGCTGCCAGCCGCGCTTCTGCCTGCGTGCGCACAGCCACCATCCGCCGCAGCACATCAGTCTGCACTACCTGCATATCGCGTACCAGTCCACCTGCGTGCGGCGTACGGTCCTGGGCGGCAACCGCTGGTGCCCGCAACGGGTGCTGATGCCAGCTACGGCCGCTTAGATAAAACGTAAACCCCAACAAGCCGCAGGAAAAAAACGCAATTAGAGTGAAGGTGCGGATATTGGAGAGCAGGACGGCATAGCCGGGATTACGGGGGCGGCGCTGATCCGGTGCGGCGGAGGACAATGGTGCGTCCGGCGAACGGATATCCGTTTCCATTAGCCTCTGATCACGGTTTTTCTCGTTTGCGTGAATCATGAGAAAGGTCTTCGTAGCGCCCCGCCCTCCTGAGTGTCGGTCACATAGCCATTAAACAATATGTTAAACCAGCAGGCCTCATAAGCCAACACCCCAACTTGCGTCCCGGAAGGGCCCCTGAAACCGCAGCGACGATTCTTCGCCGCTGTAAAGATTCAGCCGAAGTTGCAAAGCGCTAGTTTCTGCTATAGGCTACGTCAAATTGAGTAAAACATGGCGGTGGGCGGAATCAACACGTCGCCGGGAAACAGAGGAGTGTGCATACATGGGTACACGGTGGATTGGAAAAAATGTCAGTGGAATGATCGTAGTGGGTTTGCTGCTGGCAAACCTGATGATTGGTGCCCGGCTCTACTCCGAGGAGACGAACGCGGACGACCGGGATACGGCCTATGACCATATGGCGTTGTTTACCACGGCCATTGAACAGATCCGGCGCAACTATGTGGACGGGGACAAGACGGAGTACCGCGACCTCATCTACGGAGCCTTGCGCGGCATGTTGCAGTCGCTTGATTCCCATAGCGCTTTTCTCGATCCAGACATGTTCTCGGACATGCGGGACGACACCTCCGGCCAGTTTGGCGGGTTGGGTATTGTGATCAGCATGCGCAACAACATCCTGACGATCGTGGCGCCTATGGAAGACACGCCCGGCTCGCGCGCCGGGCTGTTGTCGGGCGACCACATTGTGGAAATCGATGGGGAATCGACCGAGGGCTGGACTTTACAGCAAGCCGTGCGGAAATTGAGGGGGGCGCCGGACACCGATGTGACCATTAAAGTGGTCCGTCCCCGGACCTCGGAGATAGAGGAGCACACGATTACCCGCGAGATCATTTCCGTGGATAGTGTGCGGGACGTAAGAATGATCGGTGATATGATCGGTTATATGCGCGTAACACAATTCAACACGCCGACGGCAGCAGATGTCCGGGCGGCTTTGGAAGAATTGGAGGAGCAGGGGATGCGCGCATTGATTCTGGACTTGCGCAACAACCCGGGTGGACTGCTGAACGCCGCCATCGAAGTGGCCCAGCAGTTCGTGCCGCGCGGGGAGTTGATTGTCTATACCCAGGGTCGCGATGGCCGCCGTGGACAGCGCTACACGGCCCGCGAACGCAATGCCCGCACCGGATTCCCGATGGTGGTGCTGATTAACGAGGGCAGCGCCAGCGCTTCGGAGATCGTGGCCGGGGCGTTGCAGGATCATCGGCGGGCTGTTCTGATTGGCGAAAAAACGTTTGGTAAGGGGTCGGTGCAGAGTGTGTTGCCGCTGGATGACGGGTCGGCGCTGCGCTTGACCACCGCCCAGTATTATACTCCCAGTGACCGGGTGATTGATGAACGCGGGATTGAGCCGGATATCGTGATTCCGATCCCGGCTGAAGATTGGCGGCGGTTGCTGCTGCAGCGGGCCCGGCCGGAAAATGCCGACTTGGAGCAGTTGGAGGAGGAAGACGATTTCGAGGACTTGGTCGATATTCAGTTGGAACGAGCGGTGGATGTGTTGAAAGGGATCCTTATATTCGAGGCGCACAACGGCGAGCGCCCCGCGCCTCGTGATTCCGGGGACCATCTGGCTGTTCGCTGAGCGCCGGGTGACGGATGAAACCAAGCGCTACTCGGACATGCGCCGGCCCATGCAGTTCCTGGGCATAGAAACGTCTTGTGATGAAACCGCGGCGGCGGTCGTGGCCGATGGGCGCACGGTGCGGTCCAGTGTGGTATCCAGCCAGATCGATCAGCACCGACCGTTTGGCGGGGTGGTGCCCGAGATCGCCTCACGCGCGCATGTCGATCTCTTGCCCGATGTGGTGGAGGCGGCCTTGCTGCAGGCCGGGTTGTCGTGGGATGGGCTGGATGGTATAGCCGTCACCTATGGCCCGGGCTTGGCCAGTTCCTTGCAGATTGGGTTGCGGGCGGCTCAAGCACTCGCCTTGCGGCTCGGCAAGCCGCTGCACGGTGTCAACCATCTGGCGGGCCATTGCTATTCTATCCTGCTGGACCCGGCGGTGGCATCGCCGGAGTCGGTCCTGCCCCTCATCGTGTTGCTGGTGACCGGTGGCCACACGATGCTGGTTCGGGTGGACGCGTGGGGAACCTACCGGCTGCTAGGGCAGACGCTAGACGATGCGGTCGGTGAAGCCCTGGACAAAGGCGCGACGTTGATGGGGTTGGGGTATCCCGGTGGACCTGAAATCGAAAAGGCCGCGCGTGGCGGCGATCCGGCTCGTCACGATTTTCCGCGTGGCCTGCGGGGTGGCGGTGCCGGGTGGTACGGTGCATTGCCCCGTGCGTGCTGTTTCAGTTTCAGCGGGCTCAAAACCGCTTTGCGGTACATGTGTCAGCAGCATCCGGAATATGCTGCGGAACAGGAGCGTAAACACCTCGCGGCCAGCTATCAAGAAGCGGCGTTTGATGCCTTGCTTGACCGGTTGGAGCGGGCGCTGGCCCAGGAGGCCGTACCGCAGTTCGCCTGTGTGGGTGGGGTGGCTCGCAACGAGCGGCTACGCGCCAAGCTCGACGCCTTGGCTACACGGTGCGGGGTGCGCTGGTACACGGTGCCACCCGCCTATTGCACCGATAACGCGGCCATGATCGCCGGATTGGCCGGGCACCTGGCGGGGCAGGGCGTGCAGAATCCCCTGCCGGACGATGTGCAGCCCAATCTGCCGCTCTGCCGCACCTGATCCGATCCCGATACATTACCGAGCCGATTGCGCTGTAAGGTGTTGATGGAGTAGGTGCGGGGAGGGCGTGGGTGGAGGCGGTTGTGGGAGATGAAAGGACTTAGTTATGCCGAGGAGCTTCTCCCGGAATCGCGCCAGACCGCATCTCGCTGGGGATCAGGCCGAGCGGCATAATTGGTGCGCCCCCTGCGGTCTTGTGCGGCAGAAGCGGGAGTTTGGGTTTGGCTACAGGCCGTGGTTGCCGTCGGCCCGAGCGGGACGCGTGAAGGCCTATGGTGCTTCTCCCGATAAATTTGCTGCATCTGTGCGCCCGCGCCCCCGTCCGCCTTGTGCGGACGGAGCGGGAGTTTAGGCTGGCTACAGGCTATGGCCAGAGCGAGCTCGCAGTGAGCGAGCCAGGAGTATGGCTCGTTTCTCGCTCAAATCGGGCTCTTTCCGTCATGTGCAGCGCAATAGCTCGTGAACGTTTGGCTCCCGCGGCACAAGGCCGCGGGGCGCCCGGCGAGAAGCGTGGGCTGGGTGTTCGCCGGTGCAATCATCGCAA
>SLLF01000100.1 GCA_007134175.1 Kiritimatiellia bacterium
CACCCAGGCGGGCGTGGCCTCCGCAGGCGGACGACGCCGATATGTTGGCATTTGATCGCTCGTACGAGCCGGTCGTGGCGGATGGCCGACTGCTGGTACCGTCCATGGTTACCGACAGCGTGACCGCCTATGACGTGAAGACCGGGGACGAACTATGGCGATATCATACGGATGGCCCCGTCCGTTTCGCGCCGGCGGTATGGGAGGACCGGGTGTTCGTGGCCGCCGACGATGGATATTTGCATTGCCTGGATTTGACCACTGGGGAACGCCTCTGGGCGCACCGGGCGGTGCCGGCCGACCGGCTGGTGCTGGGCAATGAGCGGATCATCAATCTTTGGCCGGTGCGTGGCGCCCCGGTTGTGAAGGATGGCGTGGTCTATTTTGCCGCAGGATTGTGGCCGCATGAGGGGGTATACATTTATGCGCTGAACGCGCGTTCAGCTGAGATATTGTGGGTCAACTCGGCCAGTGAGAGCGAGTGGGTGGTGGATTCCAAGCGCTATTTCTCCTTTGGTGGGGTGGCGCCGCAAGGCCAGTTAGTCATCCACGGGGAACGGTTGTTGGTGCCCGGCGGCCGGACGGCCCCTGCAGTGTTCGAGCGAGATACGGGCCGCAAACTCTATTTCAATGCGGTTACGCCCGGCCGATCGCCCGGCGGCGGGCATGCGGTCTTTGCCCAGGGCGACGTCTTCTTCAACAAACGCCGCCTGTCGCGGGTCAACATGTACGACTTGGTGGATGGCGCCCACTATCGCGCTTATAATATTCATGTCGTCTCTCCCGAACAGTTTTTCGCGGTATCCAACGGGCGGGTGTTGGCCTATGCGCCGGGGCCGGAGCAACGAGAGGGTGTCACCCCTCCCGCGCCGGAGGTGGATCGGCTGGGGCGCCGGGTGGACGACGAACCGGTCCGGGCGTCCGGGCGCGCCCCTTCCTCCGTGGTCACCGAGCGACTGCGCTGGTGGCGGCTAAGCCGCTACTATGAACTGCCGGAACGCTGGGAATCCGACTCCTTCGGCTTGCGCCGTCTGCACGCCCGTGCCGGCGACACGCTGTACGGCAGCGGGCCCGATGGTCGAATCATCGCCGTGGAACTGTTGCCCGACGGTTCCGGTGCCGAACTGAAATGGACACATCAGGTGGAGGGAGAGGTGTTCACGATGGTGCCGGCCCAAGAGCGACTCTTCGTGGTTACGGAAGAAGGGACCGTCTATTGTTTCGGTCCGGAAGAAGTGGCGGACCCGGCGTTACACCACCGAGTGAAAACCGAGATCGTTCCGCCTGCGGCCGAGTGGACGGCACGGGCGCGATCCATCCTGCGGGATCTGGACCCGCGCGCGGGCTATGCATTGGTGTTCGGCGTAGGATCCGGTGCCCTGTTGGATGCGTTGCTTAATGAATCCGATCTTCATTTTACCGTATATGATCCCGATCCGGGGAAGGTGGCCGAGCTGCGTGACACGTACATGGCCGCCGGTTGGTATGGCCGGCGGGTCGTCGCCCATCAAGGCGACCTGCGGTCTGTGCCGTTGCCCCCTTACATGGCCAGTCTGACGGTATCCGAAGATCCGGTGGCGGTTGGATTGTCCACCGGCGACCTTGCGGCGGTGCGCGCGCTGTACCATGTTATGCGTCCACACGGCGGGCAGGCGGCGATCTGGCTCGACCCTGCCGGGCAAAATCCGTTCATGTCGGCCGTTACGCGCGCAGAATTGGCTGGGTTGGAGTGGGAACAGGACGGGGACCTCATTCAACTGCAGCGGGTCGGTGCACCTGCCGGTGCCGGGACATGGACCCATCAGAATGCGGACGAGGGGAACACCGCGTTCGCACCCGATCCGAACGTGCGGGCACCGCTCGGCGTCGCTTGGTTTGGGGGGGAGCCGAATGATAAAACCCTGCCCCGGCATATGTTCGGCCCCAACCCGCAGGTCGTGGCTGGTCGTCTTATCATACTGGGGCCTCATCATGTCTCGGCGCGCTGCGCCTACACGGGCATAGAACTCTGGGCCACGGAATTGCCCCGCGTGGGAGCCAGTTTTACTTCGTACGAGCATGAAGAGGAGTTGTTGCGGGGGCGCGTTTATTTCCCCAGCGCGGCGGGCGCGAACTTTATCGGCAGTCCGCTGGTTTCCGCCGCGGATAGCGTCTATGTGCTGTATGAAGATCAATGTTTGCGACTCGATGCCGCCACCGGCGAGCCGCTGGCCACCTTTGACTTGCCCAGCCGGGAAGATCTCCTGCAGCACGCCGGGGCTTCCGCGGACGATAAGCCGAGCGCGAGTTACGGGACCCTGATCCAGGAGGGCCCCGTACGGCGTTGGGGAAATCTGCGTTCTGTCGGAGACCATCTGGTCGTGGCGGCTTATCCCCACATGTTCGACGACGCCCAGCCCGGGCACCGCGGCAATTGGAATGCCACGTCCAGCGAGTTTCTGGTGGTGTTGGATCGTTATACGGGTGATGTCCGCTGGGTGCATCAGGCCCGCTACGGGTTCCGGCACAACGCGATCGCCGCCGGTTCAGACCGCGTGTTTGCAATTGATAACCTCTCGCAGGAAATCCTGGACCGCTTGGATCGGCGGGGTATCGAACCGGATACCGCGCCGCGCATACGCGCTTTCGACCTGGAAAGTGGTGAGGCACGCTGGGCATTTGCCGACGATGTGTTCGGCACCGCCCTGGCTTATTCGGAACCGTACGACATTCTGGTACAGTCCGGCCACCTGCGGCAACGAGCGCCGTTGCCGGACGAGCCACGTGACCGTGTCTTGGTCCTAGACGGTTCGGACGGTGAGCGCCTGTGGTCGGCCGACTCCCGGCTACGCCGGGCCCCGCTTGGATTGCACGCCGAACGCGGGCAGATCATCGCCAGTTCGGGGGAGGGGGCGTTCGACATGCGTACGGGCCAGCGCGTTGAGCGCGCGCATCCCATGACCGGCGTACCGGAGTCCTGGGCCTGGACCGCCGCGCTGCGCTGCGGTACGCAGAACTTCAGCACCCACCTCATTACCTTCCGCTCGGGTGCCGCTGGTTTTGCCGATCTGAAAGGGGGTGCCATGACGGGCAACATCAGTGGGTTCCGTTCCGGCTGCACCAGTAATCTGATCGTGGCCGACGGCCTGCTCAATATTCCCGAATATACCCGCTCGTGTTCCTGTAACTATCCCCTGCAGACCTCGCTGGGCATGGTACATGCGCCCGCCGTGGAGATGTGGCTGTATGGTCACTTTTCCGAACCGGGTCCGGACCGTATTCTCCGGGCCGGACTTAACTTCGCGGCTCCAGGCAGCCGGTTTGACCTCGACCGGGATCTGTTGTGGGTGGAGTATCCGCCCAACGTGGAACCCAATCCCCGTTTTCCGGTGACGGTGGAAGCCGTGGATGAATGGGATGTGGTCCGGCATCATTCCTCCTGGATAAAGAATCCGGATGCGGGGCCGGCCTGGGTCGCGTCGTACGGTATTGTAGGAGCCAACCGGATACAGTTGGACTTGACACCGGAGGCGGCGGACTCCGACCCTGCGTTGTACGACGTCACGCTCTATTTCGCTGAACTGGAACCGGGCGTGCAAGCAGGGGACCGGGTCTTCGCTATCGACGTGCAGGGGGAGACGGTGCGGACGAAATTCGACCCCGCCGCTGCCGCTGGTGGTCCGCGGCACCTGGTCAAGGTCCACGTGGAACAGGTGCCGGTCAGCGATCAGCTGGTCGTGTCGTTTGAACCGCAGGCCGGTTCGCTCCCCGCGACCCTGTCCGGCGTGGCAGTTTGGATACGCGAGCCCGCACCCTGAGCCTGTTGCCCGTTTGCCGTTACCTGTACACGTCCGGCTGGCGGGTTGGGTTACGGCTGGACCCGGGTCTGATGGTGCAGGGTGGGTTCCGAGATTTCCTGGGTGCGAACGTCCAGCCGGAAGTGCTCGTAGCGGCCATCGGGGTAGAGCTGGAATTTGGCCGCCACACCGTCCATGAACAACGCGGTCAGTAAATAGGCCGGAAGCGGCCGGTCGTCCCGTTCGTGTCCCCACGCGTCCCGTACCAGCGTGTCCGGCCCATGATTGTGGCCATGCAGGAAAAGAGCCGGCGTTCGCACCCCCGCGCGGGCCAGCAGGGTCTGATAGCTGCGGTACAGGGAGATGCGATGATCGGCAAACACGATAAAATCGCCTTCGAACCCGGTCACCTCCTCGCGCACCCAGTCCAGCGTCACCGATCGGTCGTAGCATTCGGAATAACTGCTGGTGACGATGAACAGCGCACGCACGGTTCCGTTGTCCACCACGAAAGAGGAGTGAAACGGGGACCCTCCTTGAGGCGCACGGTCCTCATAACCGAGGGCTTGGCGCCA
>SLLF01000070.1 GCA_007134175.1 Kiritimatiellia bacterium
AACCGGAAAGGGAACCACGGATGGGAAGCAGCAGGTAGTAGATCGTGAGCCACACCCAGTCCCACACCCAGTCTGGAAGCAAAGGTGTCGGGTTCGAATAGGAGGAGAACCACAGATGAACACAGATGGACACCGATGCGGGAGGGCGAGCGTCCCCGCGAGCCGGTGGAGCGGAAGCGCTTCCGCGTCCACGGCAGCCTTCCCCACCCTCATAGTAGGTCGGCTCAACATCATCTCTTTCGAGGCTTGCTCGGCATTTACTCACGTTAGGGCCTGTGTGCTCGCTGACCCCCTACGGGACCTTTTACATGAATCAGCTATGGCCCCTATACTGTATAGCCAAATATGATTTGAACCCGGCTGCCAAGCAGATGATAATGCGTACATGAAAGATATAACGCGTCTGTTTGCTATGGGTACCGGCTGCACGAGCGGCCGGTTTTTCGCGAATATGGGTTTGCGGGTGGTGCTGCTGCTAGGTTTGATTCCGCTGGGTTGGACCGCGCAGGGTGACTGGCTACGGGGGGTGGAGGCGATCGATGACGCGCTGCCCTGGTTGCAGACCGAAGCACCTTTTTTCCGAAAGAAACTGGATCGGATAGTGGAGATCCACGTTACTTCGCGGGATACCCGCCCCCTGCCGGAAGGAATCGAGCTGTTGCTCTCGCGCGAGATTTACCCGGCGGAAGACGGGCACCTCGATGCGGTGGTGTGGCTGGATGTAGCCGAGGACCAACCGGTTCCCGGTGCACTGCGCGTGACACTCAAGGACGAAGCCGGTGACGTTGTCTCGACGGAGCAGCTCGACCCGATTCCCGGGAATCGCATCTTTTTCTCCCAGCTCTGGCCCGAAGCGTGGGCGGACACGAGCGGGACATTGCGGGTAGACTGGCTGTCATCAAACGATGGAAAGGTAAAAGCCCACATGGAGCGGGGCTTTTCGATTCAGGCACCGCAGCCGGTTGAAAAAGCGGGTCGTATCCGGTTGGCGATCCCGAACACGCCCGCCGCTGTGGCGTACGGAGTGCCGGTGACGGTGGGGGTCCCGTTTCCGCGCGGTGCGCTAACCTCGGCGGATCATCTGCGGCTGGTCGATGACGCGGGCGTGGAGATTCCCTTGCAGACCAAGGTGACCGCGACCTGGTCCCGGTTCGGTTCCATCAAGTGGGTGCTGTGCGATTTCGTGGCGGATCTGTCGGGAACCGACCGCACTTTTTATCTTGAATACGATCCTACTATCCGCCGGGAAGCGGTTTCGCCGCTGGTGGTGGATAAGCATGATGGCCGTGTCCTGGTGGATACCGGTATCATTCGGTTCGGTGATGGCCTGGAGCTGCGTAATGCGGATGGCAACTGGCAACCCCTGCTGACGGACGGGGCCTTTTCCGGGGCGTTTGTGGAACATGCCAACGACCGACGCTACTCCGGGTATGCCTGGCGCCGAGAGAATGTGCCCTTCGGCGGTCTGTACGAGCCCATCGATGATTTTCAAGTGCCGCGGGACACCCCCTTCACGGTCGAGGAAGAGGGACCGGTAAAGATCGTGCTGCGGCAGGAGGGTTGGTACCGCAAACCACCGACTGGGCCGGAGGAGGATGCTGTCGAGTTCTGTCGTTTTGTGATCCGCTACGTCCTGCACCGCGACAGCCCGGTGGTCCGGATCTTTCATACCTGGATCTTCACGGGGGACTCCAACCGGGACCGGATCAGCAACATGGGTTGGCGGTTTCCATTGGCGGACGACCTGACGCCAACCGGTTTCCTGGATACGTTTGGCCCGGACGGACAATGGGTGAAGGGTCGGTATCTGCTGCAGCACGATTACGACCAGTACGAGATTATAGCGGGATATAGCGGCCGTCACATGCGGCAGGACCGTGTGCTGGATGGCGGGCGCGGGCCTGGCGTCATGGCGGCCGGTGGGGAAGGGACGCGACTCTATCTCGGGATAAAGGATTTTTGGCAGAACTACCCCAGTGAGCTGGAGTTTGGCGAGGATGGTCGTCAGATGATCTTCCACCTCTGGCCCCGGCATCCCGCGTTAGGCCGGGAACGTCGGCCGCCACGGCAGGAGGATGCCTACCGGCTCTGGTTTGCGCATCAGGGGGATGTACTCGATTTTCGCTTGCCGCGCGAATGGACCGAAGGGGAATTCTACTTGTCCGCCCATCTCGGCGAGCGTCATTGGCATTACGGGCGGCCGGAGAGCGTTAATGCCCAGGGCATAGCCAAGACCACGGAGATGTGGCTATACGCGACGGACAACACCGTTTCGGATACCCACGCAACCCGTCTATTGCAGGGCTTGAACGACGAGACCGTACGGGCCGTAGTGGATCCGGCCTGGCTGATGGCCAGTGGCGCTTTTTTCGAGGCGCACCATTATGATCCGGACCGTTTTCCCCGGGATGAAGAGGCCTACAAACTGCAGGCCGCCAATACGGCGGCTCAGGTGGAACGTATGGGGGCCTACGGCAAGTGGTTATATGGGGAAATACTGCGTACGGCATCGCTTGAAGACCGAACAGCCTCCGACCTCTACCGCATCTTTCGCAAGGGACACTGGGGCTGGCCTTATTCCTGGATGACCTTTGCCCGGACCGGCGATCCGGCGTTGCTCAAGTTTGCCCAGGCGTCCACACGCTATATGAGTGATATCGTTTTTTGTCATTACGTCAGCGACGAAGTACGCGACTTTATGACCGCTCTGCCGGGGCAGCGCACGGCCTGGGGCGTAAAGCAGCCTTTCCGCGAGAAGGGCTGGCACAATCGCGGACCGCTGCCGTGGGCGGGATTCGGCGGTCCCTCCAGCCGCAGTTACGAAAACCAGGCGGAATACCTGTTGCATGCCTGGTACCTGACCGGCTATCGGCGGGCGCTGGACGTGGCACAGGAGTGGGTGGCACAGACAAAGTATGAACCGGAAGAGGATCTGCCCCGGCGCAGCGCCATCCCGTTCTCCGGGGCCGGTGACCGGCCGGGCAACACGCTGATTAAGGAATACATCGGGCTGTACGAAGCCACATTCGATCCCTGGTTCCTGGTGGCGGCCCACGCCATTGCCGATATGCACGTGCACGAATTCCGCACGCGCGACGGTGGCTACCGGGCGCATAGCTGGGACAGCGGACCCCGCGAGTTCCTGCGGTTCAGCGGTCGCGCCGACTATCGCGAGTTCTTTCTGCACACTGCCAACCAGGAAGTGGACTGGCACCGGACCGGCTGGGCGACCACGCCAAGTATCCTGATCGATACGGTTGCCTACGCCTGGCAGGTGACCGGCGAGGAGTTATTCCTGCGGCGCGTGCTGGGGTTGCTGGACCTCTATGACTGGTCCACCTTCCGCGCGGCACCGGACCATTTCCGTGGGTATACCGTCCGCCGGGGAACGCACGACGACATCTTAGAGAAAGGCTGGTATTTAAAGGAGCAGCCACGCCTGCTGCAGGCCGTTGTGGCGGCCGAAGCGCAATACGACGCATTGCCGCCGCTGCTGCCCCTGGCATTTGCCCAGGACATGCGCGCGGGCTATTTCCTGGTCGAAAAGAATGCCGATATACCGCTTCTCTTCCGCCCCGGTGGTGCGTTCCGCGTGGAGGATGCCGCAGGCGAAACGGTTATGGAGGGGCCGTCCGTGCGGGAAACGGAGATCCCTGCGGAAGCCCCCGCGGGTATCTATCGCATCGAGGTGCGCGGGCGCTCGGTTACGGTACCCATCACGCCGCCCGGCACCAAGGAAGTCATGCACTTCCCGGACGGGGCCGTCGGTGAAGGAGGTGACCACTTTGTGCAGCATTGGTTCAAGGTTCCGACCGGGCTAACGGAGTTCGAGGTGGCCATTGATAACCGTATGTCGCAACCCGTACAACAAATCATTGTCTGGAACGCCCAAGGGGAACCGGCTTGGACCTTGCAGCGCACGCGCAGCGACGTTGCGTCCGACGAAGACGAGGTGGTGGCCCGGATAGAGGTCCCGGAGGGGCATGATGGGCAGTTATGGCGGATCACGAATCCGGGCGGTCGCAGCGGCGTGCCGGGATTCCGGCTGGATGAACGCATCCCGCCGGTGGTTGCGCACGATCCATCCCGCTGGTTCGCTTGGGAATCCCCATGAGAAATACGGAGGCGCTTGCACCCCCCCTGCGCGGTTTTCCCTCCTGACACCCGACACCTGAAACCTGTATACGCCACTTGCAAAACAAGTATTTGCACGTGGCGCTGCGGGCTAACGGTTGCTGAGTCGCGGGAGCAGGGTGGCTGGCGGGGTGTCGGCGTCGGCGATAGTCGCCGGAGAAGCGTCGGCGTATTCCGCCAGTTTCCGTGCGAAGGCCTCGCCGGCTTCACTGGCGCGAATAAGGCGA
>SLLF01000133.1 GCA_007134175.1 Kiritimatiellia bacterium
CACCGCCACCGGCCCCAACTGGGCGATCAGCGGCAAGGAAGCGGCGGTGAACAGTCCCCCGCCGACGATCGGCTCGAACAATAACTGCTTGTAGCCAAAACTTTCCAGTGCGCCAGACTCATTGCGAGGATCAGCCATGCGCATCAGCAGCAGGCCGGTCACGGTAACGCCCATCGACTGACCGAAGTCCCCTACCCCGCGCTCGAACCAACCGGAGGGAATCAGGCGCGGGGCCAGTACGATCACCCCGAATACGTTCCACAAAATGCCCGCCGTTGCCAGCAGCAGAAACGGGACAAAATGTTCGCCCAGCACCTGGAGCGACAACGTGCCCAGCGCAGCGACAATGGTGTAATCCAAGGCCGCTCCGGAGATACGGTTGATGAGGCGCCGGTTGATATGATGGCCCTGCCGGGTACGATCGACTACCCACTGAACAAAGACCCCACCAAGCATAGCTAAGGGGAAAAGGGGTATATAGGCGAACAAGGTGAAGCCGTCTTCACCTTGTCCCCAAGCGCGCTGTTCCACCGCAATCAGGGCCGTCCGCAACAGCCAGCCGATGCCCACGGCCAAGCCGATCACGCCGATATGAATGGAAAGCGGATCAGTGGGTCGGCTCTCCTGCTCGCGCTCCCATTGCAACTCACGCAACTCCTCGGCCAAGTCACTGTCGGGGCCACCCACTTGTTGAATATCGCGCATGCTTAACTTTTCGGTCGTGCCCAGCTTGATATGACCCCGGCGCGCGGCCCAGTTAATGAGCACCGTTCCCAGCACCACGCCGCTGACCAGCCCGATCGTAGCCAACCCCAGCGCAAGGTCGGCGCCTTCAGGGAAATCGAGGTCGCGGAACGTCTGGGCCATCCCGGCCGCAGTCCCGTGGCCCCCTTCAAAACCGATTTCGATCAAGGCGCCGGCCAACGGGCTCATACCGAATAGAGGCGTCAAGATCAGCAACCCCAAGCCTATACCGACCACATACTGGCCCCAGGCCAGCGTTTGGCCAAATACCACTTGCGGGCCCGCCCGCAGCCAGATCGTCCGCAGCCCGGGGATAGGCCGACCCAGAAACAGTGCGGCGAAAACCACGCTGATCAGTAAGCCCGGCAACCCCCGCCACACGTCCAGCATGGTGGCAGGAAACAGTCCTTCGCGCCAGAAGCGACCGAGTCCCTGCGGCCCCAGCAACAGCACCAGGACGCCGGCAATAATCGAACTGGGAATAAACAGGGCATCCAGCCAAGTCGCCTTCGACTTCAACATGCGGGCCACAATCAAGAACAGGCCCAGCACCAACCAGCCCCAGAAGAAATCCATGTGTTCCATGCGCCCACCCTAATGATTTTCCGTCTCCCCTGCAAGTCGAAGGGGTACTGGGCGGATCAGCAGATCCGCGGTAGTTGTTCACCGCTAAGCAGATCCAAGATACGGTCGACGCCCAGCTCGTTGCGTAACAATACCCGCCCCGTGGTGGCAGTGGAAATCACTTCTCCAATACATTCGGCCTGCCGCCCCACTGGATGTTGGCGCAGCAGCGCCAGCGCGTCCGCCGCTTGATCAGGCGGTACGATCCAGCACATGCACCCTTCATTGGCGACATAGAGGGGATCCAACCCCATTAGCTCGCAAGCCCCACGCACCGGATCGGAGACCGGAATAGCCGTCCCCTCAATCCGGAACCGGGCTGCGCCAGCTTGCGCAAGCTCAATCAGCGCCGACGCCAAACCGCCCCGGGTGCAGTCGCGCATCACGCGCGGCGTCAGTCCGGCCGCCAACGCCGCCATTACGGGATCGACCAGACAGGCACAATCGCTTTCAATCGCGCTTTCAAAGGCCAATCCCTCACGTTCCGCCAGCACCGCGACCCCATGCCGACCGATATCACCACTCAACAGGATAACGTCACCCGTCTCCACGGCGCCGGGCCGCCACGACCCGGCATGCTCCAATACCCCTACCCCGCTGGTGTGAAGGTAGGCGCCGTCACCTCGCCCCCGATCCACCACTTTGGTATCACCGGTGACAATCCGCACCCCAACCGACTCCGCGGTCACCCGCATCGATTCGACAATCCGCTTTAGATCATTCAGGGCGAGTCCTTCTTCCAATATGAACGCGACGCTCAGATAGAGCGGGCGCGCACCCACCATGGCGAGGTCGTTCACCGTCCCGCACACCGCCAGCTTGCCGATATCACCGCCCGGAAAGAAGAGAGGCCGCACCACGAACGCATCACTGGTGAACGCCAACCGGCCGGACGGACGCGCCAGCACGGCCGCATCGCAATCGGGCTGTGCATCGGGGTTGGCAAACGCGGGCAGAAATATATCCTGCAAAAGCTGCTGCATCAAGCGGCCGCCCCCACCGTGAGCCAACCGAATCGTGTCGTTGGCCGGCAACGGCAACGGGCAGGCCATAGACGATGTCGGATCGACACCGCTCATAACGTCCCCCCGGCGTCGTCATGTCCCCGGTACCGGTAATAGGCGGCGCACGCGCCTTCGCTCGACACCATGGTCGCGCCCAGTGGGTGTTCCGGCGTGCAGCGCGTCGCGAAGGCGGGGCATTCATGCGGTTTCTTCAATCCTTGCAGCACAAGCCCACTCATGCACTCGCCGGCATCCTCCTCCCCTTCGGCTTCAAGGTCAAACCGGGTTGCAGCGTCGAATGCGCGGTAAGGCTCACGCAGCCCCAATCCACTTTCCGGGATATCACCGATCCCGCGCCAATGGCGAGGACGCACCTCGAACACCTCCTCGATCAAGGCGCGGGCCCGGACGTTGCCGCTGGACCGCACCGCCCGGGCATACTGGTTTTCCACCTCGGCCCGGCCGGCCTCAAGCTGGCGCACACAATGGTAAATCCCGTCGAGAATGTCCACCGGTTCAAAACCGGTCACCACGATCGGAACGCGGTATTTGGCCGCCAGTGGACGGTACATATCCATTCCCATCACCGTACAAACGTGGCCCGCCGCCAAGAATCCCTGCACCCGGTTGTGCGGTGCGGCCAGAATCGCCTCCATCGCCGGCGGCACCAGTACGTGAGAGACCAGCAGTGAAAAATTGGGTAGCTGAACCTGCGCCGCCTGATAAACCGCCATGGCGTTGGCAGGGGCCGTGGTCTCGAAACCAACGGCAAAGAAAACAACTTCCCGGTCCGACCGCTCGCGGGCCAGTTGCAAGGCGTCCAGCGGCGAATAGACGATCCGCACATCGCCGCCATCCGCTTTTACCGACAACAAATCGCGCTGGGAGCCGGGAACCCGCAGCATATCGCCGAAAGAGCAAAAGGTAACCTCCGGCCGTTGGGCCAAGGCAATCGCCTGATCGATCATCGCTACCGGCGTGACGCAAACCGGGCAGCCGGGGCCATGTACCAGCGTGATTTCCGGCGGCAGCAATTCATCAAGTCCGAACTTCACAATGGCATGGGTTTGTCCACCGCACACCTCCATCAGCGTCCACGGGCGCGTCACCGTCCGCCGCACCGCCGCCACCAGCCGTTGCACGGCGGCGCAGTCCCGGTATTCATCAATATATTTCATCCTATGAGCGGTTTAGCTTGAGATGCTTGAAGCGCGCCGGGGCGTCGTCCGGCCCCAGCGGGGTTTGTGCCGACTGCCACTCCGCGCAGGCCTTGTCCACCATACGTGCCGCCTTGCGAATTGCCGGAGCGGTTACGGTCAAGGGCGGCAGGAACCGCATGACCGATTCCGCCGTGGCCAAGGCGATCAAACCATGCCGACGCAGTACCGTCTCCAATTCCTTGGCTGGGCGGTCTAATACAAGACCTAGCATAAGCCCTGCCCCGCGCACTTCGCGAATGAACGGATACTTCGCCGCGGCCTGCTTCAACTTGTCCATGAACAGTTCGCCCATGCGCGCGGCATTTTCACACAATTGGTCGCCCGCAATCGTCTCGACCACCGCCAGCGCGGCGGCACAGGCCAGCGGTGTGCCGCCGAAGGTGGTGGCGTGCGTGCCGGGCTGAAAGCAATCAGCTACGCGCGGCCCGGCCACGATGGCACCGATCGGGAAGCCCCCGCCCAATCCTTTGGCAAGGGAAAAGGCGTCTGGTTCGATTTCGTAGCGCTGGAAGCCGAACCAGTGCCCGGTACGGCCCATGCCGCATTGCACTTCGTCACAAAACAGCAGGAGGTTCTTTTCCCGGCAGCAGTTGACCAAACCGCGCATGAAATCGGGCCGGGCCGGTCGCACGCCGCCTTCGCCCTGGATCGCTTCAACCAGGATCGCCACGGTCCGTGGCGTGATCGCCGCGCGCACCGAATCCAGATCATTGTAGGCCGCATGGACAAAACCCTCGGGCAAGGGAGCGAACC
>SLLF01000051.1 GCA_007134175.1 Kiritimatiellia bacterium
AGCCAGCCGGCGGCCAATAAGCCAAGTAACACCCCACCGGTTATCTCAACAGGTTTTCGCCACCTCATTAATCCGCCTTTCGCTCCACCGTCACATAGTCCCTGGCAAAGTCGCCGGTCACAAAGAGAAAGCGTTGGTGCGCGACGGCCAGATCATATTCCGCCCGCGCCAGTTCGGTGCGCACGGAGTCCAGCGCCGTCAGCGCCGTACTGACATCCAGACTGGTGGCCAATCCGACCCGTGCCTGCTCCGACAGCGTGCGGTAATTCTCCTCCGCAAGCGTCACCTCCCGGCGCAGGGAGACGATGTTTTCCCGCATCGTTAGCAGCTCAAGCCGGGCTTGTTGGACTTCCAACTGAACCGCCTTTTCCAGGTCGGCTATGCGCAATTCCGATTGGACGATCCGCTCCCCTTGCTGCCGCCGGGAAATACGGCGATTGCCACCGTCCCAGAATTCAAATCGAGCTACCGCCGCCACCTCCCAGAAATTGTTGCGGGTGGTGAAGGATTCGGGTTCTACAAAACGGTGGTTGTACTGTAGCTCCAACGTGGGCCAGGCTTCGCGGCGGATAACGGTATGTTGCTCCTCGGCGGCACGCAGCTGCGCTCGCAAGCCGGCCAAGTCATAGCGGTGTTCGTAAGCGGCCGGATACCAGTCGGCGGCCGACGACTCGGCCTCCAGCACAAATGGTTCCCCGCCGGATTCGGGGTCGGCCACGTTGAATCCCTCGTCGGCCGCCCAGCCGATCCGGCGGGCCAACTCGCTTTGTGCGAGGGCATGGGCGTTGCGTGCCAGGACTTGGTTGCGTATGGCCCGGGACTCATCCACTTCTGCACGCAGGACCTCGGTGCGCCGCGCCTCGCCGGCCTCGAACCGGGCCCGGGCCCGCCTGACTTCCTCGCGAGCCAGCGCCACGGTTTGCTCGGCCACCGACACCTGCTTGCTCGCGCTTAGCACATCATAGTAGAGTCGGGTAACATCAAACAACACGCCTTGAATGGTACGCGCCAATATAAAGGCCTCCGCCTCCTGCAGCGCCAAACCCAGCCGTCGGGCCGGCAGCACCCGGCCATCGAACAGCGGTTGACTGGCCGTAATGGTGGCACGCCAGTTATCTTCGGGGACCACCACCTGCTCCTCCCTGCGAATTTCCTCTTCCGGGCGCTCGTATTGCCCGGACACCGTCAGGCGTGGCGACACGATGGTCCAGGCGCGGCTCACTTCCTGACCGGCAATGTCTACGTCGCGCCGCTGGATTTCGATCCGCTCATCGTGCTCAAGCGCCCGCACCAACGCCACATCCAGCGTAAGGGTGTCCGCCATGATCGATGGCAGAAAGCAAGTCACCACAGAGACGGCAAATACTATATACTTCATGGTTCGTTCTCCAATAAGATCCGGCTACTGCCCCAAAGTAAGCATCATCGTATTCGCGTTGTCGAGGTGAGATTCAGTACGCTGGGCCCAAAGTGATGGGATCTGCTGGCTCCACTTATAACGTCGTAACGCCACCCATATTGCTGACAAATTTAATCCTCTTCCCTGAAAATCAGCGATTGACACCTGATATTTCCGGGTATAGCCTTGTCGCTGTAGAAACAAGAACCGTTTATCGAGAAAGCGGAGAACGATGGCAAAATTATTGAAACCCATGGTCGTGGTGCTGCTGGTGTTGAGCGTGGCGGCACTGGTGCTGGGCATTATGCTGTTCAGCGAACGCGAAATCATTAAGGGCCGTACACAGACGCTGGAATCGAACGTGATGGATGTGGCGGGTAGCTTGCGGTACGACGAAATCCAGCGTGAAGAGTTGATGGATGCCGAACGAATGAATGCCGCATTGAACCGCTTGAACGTACATGCCGGCCTGACCTATCAGGACCTGCAGGATATCAGGCAGGATTTAGCGGATAAGCGCGAACAATTGAATGAGGCGCGCACCGATCTGCGCGTAGCGCGAGAAGAATTAGAGCAAGCCGAGCAACGAGTGGCCCAGCTACAGGACGATGTGACTGAGCGTACGGCTGAACTGGCCCGCGTCAACCAACAGGTCAATCAACTGGAGCGGGAAAAAGACGGTTTGCAGGCGCGTATCGATGACGCGGAGGCGCGCATGGCGCAAATGGAAGAAGAAAACCTGGAATTGGCAGAGCGGATTTCCGAGCAGCAGGCGCTGATTGCCGAATATGAGGGTGAGTTGTTCGTGGACGATGCCGCTATCGGTACGCCTGAAGGTTTAACCGGACGGATCTTGGTAGTGATGCCGGAGTGGAATTTCGTGGTATTGGATATCGGAAGCGAGCAGGGACTCAGTCTCCAGACAGAAATGCTGGTGCATCGCGAGGAGCAACTAGTTGGCCGTGTCCGGGTGAGCAGCGTTGAAAACCAGTTGGCGGTGGCCGAGATCATGACGGATTGGCAACTGGACCCGTTGCGGGAGGGAGACCATGTCCTCTTCTAGTTCTACCTGGTTGAGTGCCGTAGCGCTAGTTGCGGTGTTGTTGTTTGTGGCGCTGATTAGCCTGCAACTGCTTGAGCTCATGCATTATCGGGCCGACCCTTCCTTGTGGCCTGTACCGTAATGTTCGCATGAAGCGATTGATCATAATGTGTGGTTTCTTACTTGCCATGTCCGTCCTGCTTGGCGGTGTGATGGGCTGTGCCAGCACGGATCAGGGGCGGCGTGAGTCGGATATACCCTGGAATCAACCTCAGCCATGGGAAGGCAGTCCGTTCATCCCCGGCATGGATCGTTACTAGCGCCAGGATCGCCGCTGCCGCCCGATCCGCATGAGTGAATTTCCTTCAGAGTGGTCATCCCTGCGGGTGGCGTTGGCACATGATTGGTTAACGGGCATGCGGGGTGGTGAGCGGGTGCTTGAGCTGTTGTGCCAAGGCTTCCCTGATGCCGCAATTTATAGCTTGATCCACCGCCAAGAGGCCATATCGCCAACCATCAACCAGCATCCTATTCATACATCTGGCCTGCAGCGGATACCTTTTATTGCCCGGACCTATCGCTATTGGCTTCCTCTCTATCCCTGGTTCGTCCGCCAGTTCCGCCCGGTGCCGGCCGATTTACTGATCAGCACGCACCACTGCGTGGCCAAAAGTGTGCCGCGCCCGCCGGGCGGACGCCACTTATGCTACTGTTTCACCCCCATGCGCTATGCCTGGACCTTCTACGAGGATTATTTCGGACGTAACCGGCTGAAAAAGACCCTGCTTAAGCCGGTCCTGGCTGGGTTACGGCAGTGGGATCGGGAGCAGGCCCACCAGGTGGACCGCTTCGTTGCAATTAGCCACCATGTGCGGGACCGCATCCAAACATTTTATAGCCGGGATGCCGATGTGGTCTATCCCCCGGTTGATACAGATCGCTGCACGCCGGATGAGCGGGGGAGGGACGACGGTTACGATTTGATTGTATCGGCACTCGTGCCCTACAAACGAATAGATTTGGCCGTGGCCGCCTACAACCATTCCGGCTATCCGTTGCGGATTGTCGGGACCGGGACCGAATACCGTCGACTGCGCGCGCAGGCGAGCCCCAATGTGCACTTCCTCGGCTGGCAACCGGATGCCGCCATTCTGGCGATGTATCAGCGGTGCCGGCTGTTGGTCTTTCCCGGCGAGGAGGATTTCGGCATCGTGCCCGTAGAGGCGCAGGCCTGTGGCAAACCGGTGGTCGCATTTGGGCGCGGCGGTGCAACCGAGACACTGGTCGATGGCCAAACAGCTATGTTCTTTTCTGAGCAAACCGCTTCCGCCTTGAGGGAGGCAGTCGAGCGCGCGGCGGACCAGCCGTGGGATATGGCCGTCATCCGGCGCAACGCCGAGCGTTTCGGGGTTAAACGCTTCATCGCCGGGATGGCGCAAAGCATCCGCGCATGCCTCGCAGAAGACTGCCTCGAAAGGGACAGACACGTTTCCGGCAAGGGACAGACACGTTTCAGTGATTGGGACGGAAATGGCTGAGCAGGTGACCCAGTCTCCAGAGGAAACCTATGCGCTGGCCACTAAATTGGTGCGGATCGCCGCTTTCCCGGGGGCCGTCTGGGCACTTTACGGAGACTTGGGGGCCGGCAAGACCTGCTTTGTTAAGGGGACGGCCGCTGCATTGAATGTCAAGCAACCGGTGTCGAGCCCCACCTATACCTTGATTAATGAGTACGCGGGAGACCTGAGTATCTACCACATTGACCTTTATCGCCTGCATTCAACAGAAGATATTCTAGCAATTGGACTAGATGAGTATATCGAGAGCCAGGGCCTTACCATTCTGGAATGGGCCGAGCGCGCGGATGGACTATTGCCCGCTCACACACTGCATATTCGGTTGA
>SLLF01000270.1 GCA_007134175.1 Kiritimatiellia bacterium
CCCCGTTTACTTTCCCCGTCGCTGGCGGAAGATGGCGGTGAGATACCCCAATCCAAAGCCGACCAATGCCACCAGCGGGATAAAGAGGACGCGCGACATCTGCCATTCCCAGAATAAGAATCGTACCGCGACGACTTGCGTGTTCTGAATGACGATGGTCACCACCAGGGCGGCCAATATCCCGATCGCTAGCCATTTGGCCTTAACTTTGTTCATAACTGATCCCCCGTTTTGGTTTCCGGTGAGAAATGCGGGCTACCCCTGCATTTTCAACTGGCGCCCCACGGCCTTGCGCCGTGGGAGCCAAACTTCTACGAGCTATTCCACTGTTCAATGACGGAAAGAGCCCGACTTGAGCGAGAAAAATTCAATACTCCTCCACTCGCTTCCCCCGGGCTCTCTGTGACCACGGCCTGTGGCCACCCCAAACTTCCGCTCCCACGGCACAAGGCCGTGGGGGGCGCGCAGATACAGTAGATCGGTCGGGACACCGCTGAAAAACGGCCTACCCCTGCTGCATGACCTCGCGCAATACATATTGCAGGATACCACCATGCCGGTAATACTCAACCTCGATGGCGGAATCGATGCGGCATTTGGCCTCAAACGTCTTGGTCGTGCCATCAGTGCCACGGGCGCTAACCTTCAATCGCTTACCGGCCACCAGGTCTTTGGTAATACCGCTGATGGTGTAGGTTTCCTGTCCGGTCAATTCCAGCGATTTGGCATCCTGTCCATCAACAAATTCCAGCGGCAATACGCCCATTTCCACCAGGTTGCTGCGGTGGATGCGCTCAAAACTTTCAGCCAACACCGCTTTTACGCCCAGAAGATAGGTCCCCTTAGCTGCCCAGTCGCGGGAGGATCCGGCACCATACATCTTGCCGGTAATGATGATACTTGGCGTTCCGGCCTCCTGGTAACGGGTAGCCGCTTCATACATGGAGGTCTGTTCGCCACTGGGGTGGTGCAGGGTCCAGCCACCGGCTTGATCCGCCAGTTGATTGCGGATGCGGATATTGGCGAAAGTGCCTCGGATCATTACCTCGTGATTGCCTCGCCGTGAGCCGTAGGAGTTGAAATCCTCCACCGCGACACCGTGCTCCTGCAGATAGCGCCCAGCCGGTGAATCCGCCGGAATGGCGCCAGCCGGTGAAATATGGTCCGTAGTGATGAAGTCACCGTAAAAGCCTAACACGGCAGCCCCTTCGATATCGGCGAGTGCGGGTGGTTCCGCGGCAAAATTCTGGAAGAAGGAAGGTTCCTGTATATAGGTCGATTCGGCGTCCCAGGGATAGACCGCCCCGTCGCTCCCGGTCAGCTCGTTCCATTCTGCACTGGTACCGGTGACGTCACCATATAGCTTGCGGTACAATGCCGGATTGGCCGCGCGCTGCATCAAGGCGTTGATCTCTTCACGGGTCGGCCAAAGGTCTTTGAGGAAAACCGGTTGCCCGTCGGCGGATGTGCCTAGCGGTTCCCTATCCAAATCAATGTCGACCGTGCCCGCCAAGGCGTAGGCGACCACCAACGGAGGTGAACAGAGGTAATTGGCCTGAGTCAAGGGGTGGATGCGCCCTTCAAAATTGCGGTTTCCGCTGAGCACAGCGGCGGCGACCAGTTGGCCTTCTTTGATCGCGGCCTCGATTTCCGGGCGCAAGGGACCGCTGTTGCCGATACAGGTGGTACAGCCGTAGGCAATTACGCTGAATCCAAGCTGCTCCAGATAGGGCAGCAATTCCGCATCCTTCAGGTAAGCCGTTACGACCCGGGAACCGGGAGCCATACTGGTCTTGACGTAACCCGGTACCTTCAGTCCTTTCTCAACCGCTTTCTTCGCGAGCAGTCCAGCACCCAGGAGGAGACTAGGATTAGACGTGTTGGTGCAACTGGTGATAGCCGCAATCACGACCGACCCATGCGTTAATGTACCTCGTTCCGGTACGTCCACGCTCCGTTGCCGTTCGCTGGACGACACCCCGAAGCCGCGTTCGTCCGGCGACGCGTCCAGGGCCTGTTCAAAGCTCGCCTTCAAGTCGCGCACAAGCACCCGGTCCTGCGGCCGTTTCGGGCCCGCCAGGCTTGGCTCGATGGTCGCTAAGTCTAGTTCCACCACCTGATCGAAGGCCGGCTCTACCTCCCGCTGCCGGAACAGGCCCTGTTCTTTGCAGTACCGTTCCACCAAGTCGACCTGTTCATCCGACCGGCCCGTTAAACGCAAATACTCCAGTGTGGCGTCGTCGATCGGGAAGAAGCCCATCGTGGCCCCGTATTCCGGCGACATGTTGGCAATCGGTGCCCGGTCGGCCAGCGTTAAGTGGTCCAGTCCTGCACCAAAAAACTCAACGAAGTGGCCCACCACACCCTTTTCGCGCAGGATTTGGGTGACGGCCAGCGCCACATCCGTCGGGGTAACACCTGCCTGCAATTCCCCTTCCAGCTTAAACCCGGTTACCGTCGGCATCAGCAGGGGTATCGGCTGGCCGAGCATCGCCGCTTCGGCTTCAATCCCGCCCACGCCCCAGCCTAGGACGCCCATGCTGTTGATCATCGTAGTATGCGAGTCGGTTCCGACCAAGGTATCGGGGTAGGCGAACGGTCGGCCCTCAGCATCTTCGCCCGTGGCTACGCAGGTGGCGAGATACTCCATGTTGACCTGATGGCAGATGCCGAGGCCGGGGGGCAGTACGCTCAGTTTCTGGAAGGCGCCTTGGCCCCAGCGCAGGAAACGGTAGCGTTCGCGGTTGCGTTCGAATTCCTTTGCCAAATTGTAGTCGTAGGCCGGTTGATCGCCATCGGCGTCCACTTGAACGGAATGGTCGATGACTAGGTCGACGGGTATTTGCGGCTCGATGCGGGCGGGATCCTGGCCGCTCCGCTGCAAGGCACTGCGCAATGCGCCCAGATCCACTACACACGGTACGCCGGTGAAATCCTGCAGCAGCACGCGGGTTGGCAAGTAGGGGTATTCCGCATCATCCGGCTGGCCGGCTTGCCGGCGGAGAAAGGCCGTTACCTGTTCCGGCTGATAGGCGGGATGGGACTGCATACGCAGTAACGATTCCAGCAAAATCTTTAGCGATAACGGGAATCGGGATACGTCGCCCACCCCCTCTGCCCGCAGCGCTTCCAAACTGTAATAAAAAAACGAGTCACCTGCGGTCTTTGGCAAGCGCCGCACCAGCTGCTCAAACGATTTCATACTGAACCTCCTTGGGAAATGGGTGTGCAGAGAGTCTAGTTGCGGATGACCGGCAAGTCAATGGCCGGAGGCAGCGATCGACAGGGGTTTGCGATGATTGCTCCGGCGAACACCTAGTCCGCGTTTCTGGCCGGGCGCCCCGCGGCTTTGCGCCGCGGGAGCCAAACTTTCACAAGCTATTCCATTGTATGCAGTGGAAAGAGCCCGATGTTGAGCGAGAAACGAGCCATACTCCTGGCTCGCTCACTGCGAGCTCGCTCTGGCCATAGCCTGTAACCAGCCTAAACTCCCGCTCCGTCCGCACAAGGCGGACGGGGGCGCACAGATGCAGCAAATTTATCGGGAAAAGCACCATAGGCCTCCACACGACCCGCTCGGGCTCATGGCCGCCACGGCCTGTAGCCAAGCCCAAACTCCCGCTCCTGCGGCACAAGGCCGCAGGGGGCGCACCAATTAAGCCACTCGGCCTGATACCCGGCAAGATGCGGTCTGGCGCGATTCCGAGATAAGCTCCTCCTAAAGAACTGGCTCCTCGACATGACCAAGTCCCTATCATACCCCCCACACAGCCGCTTTCACACGCTCTACACAGCTGAATCGCTATACCAAAATCCTGACAGCGCAACCGGCTCGCTTGTTCCAATCCTTGGAACGATTCGGCCGGCCGGTTTCCTATCCATGGAATCGAAGCGCATCACTTCATCTCCGCGTGATAGGCCTGCAAGGATTTCACAACCGCCCGGCCTTTGCGGCTGGCGGCAATCCCCTTGGCCGACGCGAGCGCGGCGGCGAGGGTGGTGATGTACGGCACTTTATGCCGAATCGCCGCCTTGCGGATGTAGGAATCGTCCCAGGCGCTGCGCTTGCCGGCGGGCGTGTTGATCACCAACTGGATTTCCTGGTTGGTAATGGCGTCCACGATGTGCGGACGACCCTCCTGCAGTTTATTGATTTTGGTGCAGGCGATATCGGCTTCCGCCAGGAAACGCTGCGTACCCTCGGTGGCCAGGAGCTTGAAACCCTGCGCCACAAACTCCCGGGCGATTTCCCGCACAGGTTCGGTCTTGTCCATGACGCTCAAGAGCACCGTGCCCTCGAGCGGCAGCTCGGTCTTGGCGGCCTCCTCCGCCTTGAAG
>SLLF01000247.1 GCA_007134175.1 Kiritimatiellia bacterium
GACCAGCGCTCGTTGACCCACATCACCCTAGTGCTCGACGAAGCCCAGGCTATTCGGGATCCAGAAGTGTATCACTTTCTGCACCTGCTGACGAATATCAGCTTGTTGAATGCCGCCGGCCAGCCGACCGGTGCCGCCTTCACGATCATTCTGTCGGGATACGACGATATGACCACGCTGCTGGCCACCGACGAGTCCCTCTGCCAGCGCCTCCAGTTGTTTTGGCAATTGGAACCACTGGATGCCCGACAGACGCTGGAATACGTACAGCATCGTATCCGCGTGGCCGGTGGCGATATCTGGATCTTTGAGGCACCCGCCCTCGACCGTCTGCACGAGGCCGCCGCCGGTCTACCCCGTAAGATCAACAATATCTGCGACATTGCGCTTATGCTCGGATACGCAGCCAACGTCCGCCACATCGATGCCGATATTATGGGGCAAGCCATCCACGACGCACTGTTGCCCATGGCCAAGTCTCCCCCTCGAATCAATATAGAACAGCAAGACGAACCAAGGGCGGAGGATGGTCAATGAGCTGCTGTGTGGTAACCGGTGCCGCCGGATTCATCGGATCTCATCTCTGCGAAGCGTTGTTGGCCAAGGGGCACGAGGTGCGCGGCTGTGACGCGTTCATTCCATACTACCCGCGTCACCTGAAAGAACAGAACTTGATGGGTTTGCAGGGGCAATCCGGCTTTACCTTTTCGGAACTGGATTTGCGGCAGGCGGAACTGATGCCACTGCTGGAGGGCGCCGATGCCGTGTTTCATCTGGCGGCGATGGCCGGCTTAATGAAAAGCTGGAGCGATTTTACGCTCTATTCTTCTTGTAACGCCGAGGCCACCCAGCGCCTGCTGGCGGCGGCGCGGGATACCAATTGCCCGCATTTCCTTTATGTTTCCACATCCAGCGTCTACGGTCGGGAAGCGACGGGAACCGAAGATTCACTGCTGGCCCCCAACTCGCCCTACGGCATTACCAAGCTGGCCGGTGAGCAACTCTGCCGCGCCTATGAGGCGAATTTCGGGTTGCCCTTGACCATCCTGCGCTATTTCTCGGTATACGGCCCGCGGCAACGGCCGGATATGGCCTACCACATCATCATCCGCGCCCTGTTGCAGGGGCAGCCATTCGTACAGTACGGCGACGGGGAACAGACCCGCAGCAACACCTACTGCACGGACAGTGTCCAGGCCTCCATACTGGCGTTCGAAAACAGAGCGGTAGCACTCGGCGAGACGTTCAACGTCGGCGGCGGGGAAGTGGTTTCGCTGAACACTGTACGCGCGATGCTGGAGGAGCTGCTTGAACGACGCCTGCAAATAGAACACCGCCCTCCGCGACCGGGGGACCAGAAGCACACTGCCGCGCAAACGGAAAAAGCGCAGCGCCTACTTGGTTATGCCCCGCGCACTACCGTCTGCGAAGGGCTGAAGAAACAGATCGAGTGGCAGCGCGCCCAAGGCTGAAACAGGGATTGACTCCCGGCCGGCGTGCGCTAAAGTGCCGGTGCTGAACATGGCGGTCGCAGTCCCCCGCCTCACCAAAACTGAAGGAGTTGCCCGTGTCGTTACAACCTGTCACCGCATCCGGTGGGTCGGTTCCCCGTGTCGTTATCATCGTTGTCGCCATCTATGCCGCCACGCAGTTGCTCGCCGACATCGCCAGCCTCAAGATCGGCGTGGTTTTCGGGTTGGCGGTGGACATGGGCACTTTTATCTACCCGGTTACCTTCACCCTGCGCGATTTGGCGCATAAAGTACTCGGGCGGCGCAACGCCCGGGTGCTGATCGTTGCGGCCGCCGCCATCAACCTGGCCGCCGTGTTGTACCTGATCGGCGCCGCCCGGATACCCAGCGACGAGGGCTGGGGCCTGGGCGCGGAATTCGCCGCCATTTTCACTCCCATTTGGCGGATCGTGATCGCGTCCATCATCGCGCAGGTCGCTAGCCAGTTGGTCAACACCGAGGTCTACCACTGGTTTGTGACCCGAGTGACACGTCGCCAGCAATGGCTGCGCGTCTTGATCAGCAATACGATAAGCATTCCAGTCGACAACATTATTTTCGTGGTGGGGGCCTTTGGCTGGGCCTTGCCCTGGAGAACAGTGATCGACATATTCCTCTTCAATTTGCTCGTAAAATACCTCGTGATGTGTTTCAGTATCCCGTTGATCTATACCACGCGCTACGATGTGGACTAGACGGGAGGCACGCCATGACAAGTATACGCCCGGCAGCCGTGGCCGGTCTGTTTTATCCGCGTAATCCTGACACGTTGCTGCGGGAGGTACAGGGCTATATAAAGCAAGCCGCACCACCTGACAGGCTCGATATTATTCCCCGTGTGCTGATTGCCCCGCATGCCGGCTACGCCTATTCCGGCCCGATAGCCGGTACGGCCTATACGTGCTGGAAGAGACTGGCCCCCTCCATCCGTCGTGTCCTGTTGATTGGGCCGGCGCACCGGGCACCCCTGGTCGGAATAGCCGCCTGTCACGCCACGGCGTTTGCTACGCCACTGGGCTCGCTGCCGGTGGATCAGACCACGTTGACGCGATGGACGGATGAGAAGCGGGTGATATGGCATGATGAAGCCCACGCGGAGGAACACGGCTTGGAGGTTCATTGTCCATTTCTGCAACACCTCTGCCCGGACATCGAGTTGGTGCCACTTGTGGTCGGACAAGCCGACCCGGCAGACGTGGCGTCCCTGCTGGCTGATGCGCTGAAACCATCTGACACCTACGCGGTGATCAGTTCCGATTTGAGTCACTATTATGATTACGCCACGGCTCGCCGACGCGACCAGGCAACCGCTGAGGCCATTACCACCGGCGATATAACGCTTCTAGACGGTGATTGCGCCTGCGGTTATGTCCCGATTCAAGGGTTGCTGCACTGGGCCCAGGCGCACGTCGCACACTGTGAGCTACTCGATTTGCGCAGCTCAGGCGATACCGCCGGTTCACGTGACCGGGTGGTTGGCTACGGCGCGTTCGCCTGCGGTCCTGCATGTGCGCCCCTTACTTGACGGCCCCACTCTTTTTCGGCAGCCTTGACACCATGAAGCGCTTGATTCGTGGGGACATTCTGACCTATAGCGGCGATCCCTGGTACCAGCCGGTGGATACCGTACGCCACTACATAGAACAAGGGGCGATACTCGTCGACGACGGCCACATCACGGCAGTCGGTCCGGCCAAGGACCTACGGCGGGCTATCGGCCCCGAGATTCCGGTCGACGATTATACCGGCCACCTGTTACTGCCCGGCTTCGTGGATGCGCATGTCCATTATCCGCAGACCGAGATGATCGGGGCGCATGGGCACCAGTTGATCGATTGGCTCAACACCTACACGTTTGTAACGGAACAATGCTTTGCCGATCCAGCCCACGCGTCTGAGGTGGCCCGCGTATTCCTGCAGGAACAACTGCGCAACGGTGTAACCTCCTCCTGCGTGTTCTGCACGGTCCACCCGCAATCGGTCGAGGCGCTATTCACCGCCGCCGCCGAACACAACCTGCGCATCATCGCCGGCAAGGTCTGCATGGACCGGCATGCGCCGGCGGCCCTGCTGGATACCGCGGAAACCGCCTATGCCGATTCCCGCGCGTTGCTGGAAAAATGGCACGGCAGGGGCCGCGCGGAGTACGCCATAACCCCGCGCTTCGCGCCAACCTCCTCCCCCGCGCAGCTCGCCGCCTGCGGCGCGTTGGCGCGTGAATTCCCCGGTGTCGTGATCCAATCACATGTTTCGGAAAACCGCGATGAGGTGGTCTGGGCGCAATCATTATTCCCCGCAGCGCGCCACTACACCGATATCTATCTGCAGCACGGACTGTTGCGCCCCCGGGCCGTGTACGGACACGGGGTTCATTTGAGCGACGCGGAGCTGGACTGCTTCGCCGCGTGCGGTGCGGCGATAGCCCATTGTCCTACCTCCAACTTCTTTCTCGGCTCGGGCTACCTCGACGTCAATCGCGTTAAGCAGCGGTCCCGTCCTGTCGCCATAGGGTTAGCCACCGACCTCGGGGCCGGCACCAGTTTTTCCATGCTGCAAACCCTGAACGAGGCCTACAAGGCGGCCAAGCTGAGCCACTCCAGCCTCCCCGCCTCCCATGCCTTTTATCTGGCCACGCGTGGCAGCGCCGAGATCCTCGGTATCGCCGACAAAGTCGGTGCCCTGCAAGCGGGTATGGAAGCCGACGTCACCGTGCTGAACTGGCGTTCCACCCCTCTGATCGATTACCGCATGCGCTACGCCAACGACTTAGAGGAGGCGCTGTTTATCCAGATGACCCTGGCCGATGACCGGGC
>SLLF01000034.1 GCA_007134175.1 Kiritimatiellia bacterium
ATGATTGCGCGCGTCCTGGAAAAAAAGAGCGCAACAGCGGACACCCACGGGGCCGCGGCGTTGGCGGTGGAGGCGCGGCGCATCACGCAGCTGGCCGATACCGCCTTGCGCCAAGTAAAGAGTATTTGCCATGGTTTATATCCGGTTGAATTGGAACGTAACGGGCTGGCGGTGGTATTGCAGCAGTTGGCAGACCAGCAAGAGACGTTGTTTGGTGTGCGCTGTCTCTTTCAAACGAATGCGGAGGCGGACATGACGCCAGATCCTGCTGTCGCGGTGCAGCTTTACCGTATTGCCCAGGAAGCGGTTTCCAACGCCATCAAGCATGCCGAGCCATCGTTGATTGAGATTCAACTGGAATGGACTACGGACCTGTGCACCTTGGCGGTGCGCGACAATGGCTGCGGACTCGTATTGACTTCGGCCAAACCGACCGGCCTAGGCTTGGCAATCATGCGCTACCGTGCCAATATGGTGAATACGGAATTGGAAATTGACTCCGATCCCGGCACAGGCACAACCGTACGCTGCGCCGTACCGATGCGCGCGCAGCCAACAGGAGAATCGACGAATGGCGGCTATTGACCAGCAAAAGAATACGCGCAAGGCGGTACTGATTATTGATGACCACCCGATCGTGCGCCAGGGGTTGCGCGCGTTGATTGAACAAGAGGAGGACTTGACCGTTTCCGGCGAAGCCGGGAATTCCGCCGAGGCCCTCGACCAACTGGCCACCACCACACCCGATTTGCTGCTGGTCGACATCTCCATGAAGGGACCCGATGGGCTGGAATTAACCAAGTCCGTTCGTTCCCTCAAACCCGATTTGCCAATCCTGATAGTTTCCATGCACGATGAAAACCTCTATGCCGAGCGCGTGTTACGGGCCGGCGCCAATGGTTACATTATGAAAGAGGAAGTGGCGCAGAACATGATCGAGGCGGTCCGCAAGGTCCTGGCCGGCGATATCTACATTAGCGACCGCATGCGCCAGCGCATCCTGCGCGGCGTGGCTGGGCAGCGCCAACAACCCACCTCCTTCTCTGTCGAGCGACTCAGCGACCGCGAACTGGAAGTGTTCCGCTTGATCGGCCAAGGTCGCAGCACGCGCCAGATTGCGGAGGAGCTTCATCTGAGTGTCAAGACGATTGAGACCTATCGGGCGCACATTAAGGAAAAACTGCACCTGGCCAACGCCAACGAGCTGGTACGCCAAGCCGTGCAGTGGTACGAACGCCTGAGCCCGTCTGAATCCTGACCGGTGTCCATCAGGTACGCGGTAACTGATGCTATGAAGCGATACGTTGTCTTGCTGGCATCCGTGGTGATGCAACTGGCACTGGGCGGGGTATATGCGTGGAGTGCCTTTGTCCCCGCCCTGCAAGCCGGCTACGACCTGAAGAGCTGGCAAGGGGGAGCCATTTTTGGGGTGACGATTCTGGTCTTTACGGTGGCTTTATTTTTTGCCGGTCCCTACCTGGACCGAGTTGGCCCCCGGCGCATGGCCATCGCCGGAGGGCTGTTCTATGCAGCAGGCTACGCGCTGGCGGGTTTCTCGACGGGCCACTGGATCTGGCTGCTGCTTGGCATTGGGGTCGGCTCGGGCATCGGCATCGGCTTGGGCTATGTCTGCCCCCTGGCCACCTGCGTGCGCTGGTTTCCGCGTCAGAAGGGCTTGGTTACGGGTATTGCCGTAGCCGGTTTTGGTGGCGGGGCCCTACTGCTGGCGGAGGTGGTGGCGCGTGCACTCGCTGCCGGCTATTCGCCTTTGACTATCTTTCGTGTCATCAGCTTGTTGTTGGGCGGACTGATCGTACTCTGCGCCTCGGCTCTTTCCTTCCCTTTCGCTGCCGGTGGAGGTGCAGCCACGGATATCCACCTTTCCCCCAAAGCCTATCTGCGCGACACACGCTTCTGGCGCATGGTTGCGGGTATTTTCGGCGGGACATTCGGCGGGCTGTTGGTAGTCGGACACTTGGTCCCGATCGCGTTGGATGCCGGGCTAAACGCGGAACAAGCCGCCTGGGCCGTCGGCGCCTTCGCCGTCGGCAACGCGCTGGGCCGCCTGGTCTGGGGATGGTGGCATGACCACTTTGGTCACCGTCTCCTGCCCGTCAGCATGTTCTTTTTAGCCGGCGCGTTGCTGGCACTGCGCTATGTGCCGGGCATTTATGGGTTTATCCTGGTGGCGTTTGCCGCCGGATTCGGGTTCGGGGCCTGCTTTGTCGTGTACGCGGCCGAGGTTGCCTCGCGCTACGGAAACCGTGCCGTGGCAGTGGTCTATCCGAGAATATTCCTGGCCTACGGGGTGGCCGGGGTCGCCGGCCCGCCGCTGGGCGGCTGGCTATACGACGCAACGGGCGGGTACGCCGCACCCGTTCTTCTCGCCGGCCTGATGGCCCTGCTGGGTGCCATGGCCCAATACGGCGGGCACGATCTCCGTGCACGAGTGAAGGGTTGAGAGCATGGGTGCAGGGGGACAGGCCCCGTCGCGTAACTCGTTGATTTCCAACGATTGGAAAATCGCTACCCGAAGTGTTCCAAGGGCTGGAACACCCGATTGAGATACCAACTCGTCTCTGTCCCTCATCGCACGATTTGTGTACCTGTCCCTGTTCCCCTTGTCCCTGTTCCCTAAACTCAACCTCTCTGTCCCCATGGCGCTCCATGGCGCTTGGGTCACAGCGTACGCCGTGATTAACGCGGACTGGAACCTGTTGCTCATTCCCGCACTCGTTATCATCGCATGGTCACTCGTCTCGGGGGTGAGCAACACGTTTGGATGAAGGCATGCCGCGGGGGTAAGGGGGTCCGGATTTCGGTTAGAATTGCGGGCTAAAAAGAAGCGGCCCCCACCGCACGAGGCGGTGGAGGCCGGAATGGAATGGGAATGGGATTAGGTCGTCACACGCCCTTGATAGCCGCTTGCGCCGCCGCCAAACGGGCAATCGGTACGCGGTACGGGGAACAACTAACGTAGTCCAACCCCACTTTGGCGCAGAACTTGACGCTGGCCGGATCGCCGCCGTGCTCGCCGCAGATGCCGCACTTCAAGCCCGGCTTGGACTCGCGCCCCAGACGTACCCCCATCTCAACCAACTGGCCAACGCCGTTCACATCGATCGACTGGAACGGGTCGTACGGCAGAATCTTGGCATCGAGATAATCCGGCAGGAACGTGCCGATATCGTCACGGCTGTACCCAAAGGTCATCTGGGTCAAATCGTTGGTGCCAAAGCTGAAGAAGTCAGCCGATTCGGCCACTTCATCCGCCGTCAGTGCCGCGCGCGGGATTTCGATCATCGTACCCACCAGATAGGTCAGGCGGGCTTTCTTCGTCTTGATGATCTTGTCCGCTGTGGCGCGGATGATGTTCGCGAGGAAGTCCAGCTCGGCTTTGGTGCCGATCAACGGGACCATGATCTCGGGGATCACCTTGGTCTTGCGCCGTTTTTGGACGTTGATGGCGGCCTCGATGATGGCCCGCGTCTGCATGACGCAGAGTTCCGGGTAGGTGATCGACAAGCGGCAACCGCGGTGGCCCAGCATCGGGTTCAATTCATTCAATTGCTGGACGCGGGAGGCCACCAATTCGCGTGGGACATTGAGGCGCGTGGCCATCTCTGCCTGTTCACTGGGGCCGTGGGGCACGAACTCGTGCAGCGGCGGATCCAACAGGCGGATGGTTACCGGCAAGGTCTTCATGGCGCCGAAAATGCCTTCGAAGTCCTTGCGCTGGTACGGCAGCAATTTGGCCAGCGCCTTCTCGCGGGCTTCCTTGTTGTCGGCCAGAATGAATTCGCGAATGGCCCAGATACGGTCGCCTTCAAAGAACATATGTTCCGTCCGGCACAAACCAATCCCTTCCGCACCGAAAGCGCGGGCAGCCAGCGAATCGTTGGGCGTATCGGCGTTGGTGCGCACTTTCAACGTGCGGAATTCGTCCGACCAATCCGATATTTGCTTGTACATCTTGTAGAAGGAGTGCTTGAGCGCCTTCTTATCCTTCTTCACGATCGCGGCGACCACCGGGCTGGACTGGGTCGGCAGCTCGCCGAGATACACCTTGCCGGTGGAACCGTTCAGGCTCAACCAATCACCTTCCTTGAGGGTGGTCTTGCCATTGCTGACGGTCTTGTTCTTGTAGTCGATCCGCAGGCCGCCGGCGCCGCAAATGCAGCATTTACCCCAGCCACGGGCGACTACGGCCGCGTGCGAGGTCATGCCGCCGGTACTGGTCAGGATCCCGCGCGCGGCCCACATGCCGCCGACATCTTCCGGGCTGGTCTCATGCCGCACCAGCAAGACGCGCGCCTTTGGATCCTTGCTGACGATTTTTTCCGCTTCGGCCGCCGTAAAGACGACCTGACCCACGGCCGCGCCGGGGCCCGCCGGTAGGCCGGTGCTGAAGACATCGGCTTTCTGCTCGGACGCGATATCGAATATAGGGAACAGCAACTGTTCCAAATCGCTCCCTTGAACCGTCATCAACGCCTCTTTGGGTTTCAGGATCTTCTGTTGCGGCTTGCCGGTTACCACGTCTTTGCCGGTGGCCATTTCAACCGCCCAGCGTACGCCGGCCAAACCGACACGCTTGGCGTTGCGCGTCTGCAACATCCACAGCTTGCCGCGCTCGACGGTGAATTCCACGTCCTGCGGATACTTATAGTGCACTTCCAAGCGCTTCATAATGGTGTTCAGTTCCTTGAACGCCTTTTGCCAGATCGGATCCTTTTCCTTGGGCATGTTCTTCAGATCCTTGGGCGTACGAATACCCGCCACTACGTCTTCGCCTTGGGCGTTGATTAAATACTCACCCATCGGGTCGTAATCCCCGGTGGACCCGTCGCGGGTAAAGGCCACCCCGGTTCCTGAGTCATCGCCCATATTACCGAAGACCATGGTGCAGACATTGACGGCGGTCCCGAGCAGGCCGGTGATCTTGTTCAATTGCCGGTATTTTTCGGCACGAGGAGCCGTCCAGGAACCGAATACAGCCCGTACGCTTAGATCCAGTTGCTGCATCGGATCCTGCGGGAAGGGCTTCTTGACCTTTTGGCGGTAAACCTTCTTGTAGCAATCCACCAGTTCCTTTAGTTGGGCCGCCGTCAAGTCGGTGTCTTCCTTGGCCCCATATTTCTTCTTGAGCCGCTCCATCTCTTTCTCGAAATGTTCATGCTCCAAGCCGGTGCTCGGCCCCATCACAACGGAGCCGAACATATCGATGAAACGGCGGTAACAATCCCAACCGGCACGCTCATTACCGCTCTGCTTGATGAACCCGTGGATGGATTTGTCGTTCAAGCCGAGATTCAAGACCGTATCCATCATGCCGGGCATGGATACGGCGGCACCCGAGCGCACGGACACGAGCAGCGGATCGCGCGGATCGCCCAGTTTCTTGCCCATCATCTTTTCCAACTTGCCCAGCTTGGCCTTCATCTGCTCCATCATTTTGGGCGGATATTTATGGCCGTGCTTGGAATAGTAGGCACAGGCTTCGGTCGATACCGTAAAGCCCGGCGGGACAGGCAAATCGGCTACGGCCATCTCGGCCAGGTTGGCCCCTTTGCCGCCCAACACCGCGCGGTCACTCGAGCCACCCTCGGTGTGCTTTTTGCCGAACCCGTAAAAATAGACGTATTGTTTCTCTTGTTTCGTCGCCATCATTATTTCTTCTCCTGTTACCCTTGATTCATTCGTCCAGCTGATTGTTTTACTTTGTTCACCGCTCACGCGCCTATACGGTCATAAGGCATACACCACCGCACAAGCTAATGGGGTACGGGGAACACAGACGCCTACGCAAACGGCGCACACCATAGCAAAAACCCCGTCACTGTCAAGCCACCGCGCCTCACGAAATGCGCATGGGCATGATGACATAGAGGAAGGGGACGTCGGCCTTGATGACGCCGGGGCTCAGTTCATCCGTGATTTCCATGAAGATTTCGTCGCTCTCCACCGCCCGCAACGGCTCCATCAGAAACTCGGGATTGAACGCCACGGCAATGTCGTCACCGCTGTACTTGATGGCGACTGTTTCACGCGAGGTCCCGACCTCAGGGCTTTCTGTGATCAGTTCCAGTTTGTTTTTAAGGAAGTTCAGGCGCACCGACCGCGACTGGTCGGTGGTCATGAGCGCGGCGCGGCGCACAGCAGCCAATAGCGCCTCGCGCTCAATGGGTACGCGCTCCTCGCTGGACGCGGGAATCACCTGGCGAAAGTTCGGGTAGGTCCCTTCGATCAGGCGGGAAATCACCAGCATCCCGTCGAAATCAAAGGCGACCTGCTTCTGGGTGGCGACGATTTTCAGCGAGCCGCTTTCGCCCAGGGTGCGGATCAGCTCGTTGATTGTCTTGGACGGGACAATCAGGTCCAAGGCGGCCTCTTCGGGCAGCTCGATCTCCTGTTCGACCAGCGCCAGGCGGCGGCCGTCGGTGGCGACAACCATCAACTTGTCGTCCCGGAAACTAAGCAACGCCCCGTTAAGTACCTGCCGGGTTTCGTCGGTCGAGGCGGCGTAGTGCGTCTTCAGCAGCATGTCACGCAACTGGCTCTGCTCCAGGGTGTAGGTGTGGCCTTCGTCGAATTTAGGCAGCGGCGGGAAGTCATCCTCGGAAATACCGACCATATGGAAGTCTGACGAGCCGCTGGTGATGTGGGCCATATCGTCGTCGTCCGTCGCCAGCACGATTTCCGGGCCCGGCAGTTCGCGAAAGATACTAAAGGCGCGGCGCGCATTGAGCGTGATACCGCCTTCCTTGGCGACCTGCGCCTCGGCGCTCGAGCGTACGCTAACCTCTAAGTCCGTGGCGGTAAACCAGAGGCGGCCTTGATCCGCGCGCAGTAGGATATTGGAAAGGATCGGCAAAGTGGTGCGCGGGTTAACAATCGCCTGCACTTTCTGCAAGCCGCTAATGATCGCGTCTTTTTGGATGGTTACTTTCATCTGCAGTCTCTCCTGTTTGTCCGCCAGCTTAACGGATTTCCCCTTCCCGCCAAGTAAAAACTAGGGGGGTTAAACCAACAACATGGCGTCGCCATAGCTGTAGAACCGGTACCGCTCCGCCACGGCGACCCGGTAGGCCTCCAGCACCAGATCCATCCCGCCAAAGGCACAAACCATCATGATTAAGGTTGAACGAGGCAGGTGGAAATTGGTCATCATAACATCGACGGCCTGGAAGGTAAAGGGCGGATAGATATAGAGCGGGGACCGGCCGCTGCATTCGGTAATCGCGCCCTGTTCGCGCCAGACCGTCTCGAGGGTGCGCACGGTGGTGCTGCCGACCGCTACCACCCGTCCCCCGGTGCGGTGCGTCTTCCGGAACAAGCGTGCGGCGGTGGCGGGCACGGTGTAGCGTTCGCCCTCCATCTCATGGGCTTCAACATCGTCCGCTACCACAGGCCGGAAGGTACCGGCTCCGACGTGCAGCGTGACGGCCGCGCGCCGCACACCCCGCTCTTCAAGGCGTTGCAGCAGGGCCGGGGTAAAGTGGAGGCCGGCCGTGGGCGCCGCTACGGCACCCGGCGACTGGGCATAGACCGTCTGATAGCGGTCACGGTCGGCGGCGACCTGTGTTGCATCGGTCGTCTTGCGCTGAATATAAGGAGGCAGGGGCGGCGTACCGATTTCCTCCAGTATCTCCAATACCGGTTTTTCGCATTCCAGACGGACGCGGGCTTTGCCCCGCTCCTCGTCGGCAAGCACCACCGCCTGCAACCGGCCGCCGGCAAAAAAGAGCCGGGTGCCGGGAAACGGCCGGCGCGCACTGCGCAACAATACCGTCCATTCGTGCGAAGCCACTTCCTCCAGCAATAGCATTTCCACTTGCCCGCCCGTACCGGCCTTGACCCCCATGATCCGGGCCGGAATCACCCGGGTGTCGTTGACCATCAGCAGATCTTTCTCGCGCAGGAAATCGGGCAAGTCCCGCACCTGCGCGTGGGTGAAGGTGCCAAGCGCACGGTCGACAACCATTAAGCGGGCTCGATCCCGTTCCAAGGCCGGTTGCTGGGCGATCAACTCTGGCGGCAGCACATAGTCGAATTGGTCCGTACGCATGGATTAGACCTTAAATTGCAAATCATACAAATAGCGATATAGCCCGCCACGCTCCAGCAGTTCCGCGTGTGCCCCCATCTCCACAACCCGCCCTTTGTCCAAGACGACAATACGATGGGCATGCTGAATGGTCGAGAGCCGGTGGGCAATGGCAAAGACGGTGCGGTCGTTCATCAGCTCGTCAAGCGCAGCCTGCACCAATCGCTCGGATTCTGTGTCCAGGGCGCTGGTAGCCTCGTCCAGGATCATGACGGGGGGATTGCGCAAGATGGCCCGGGCAATGGCCAGCCGCTGGCATTGTCCGCCCGAGAGCCGCACCCCGCGGTCGCCGACCACCGTGTCATAGCCCTCCGGCAAGGCCGCGATGAAATCGTGGGCATGCGCCCGGCGGGCAGCCGCTTCGATCACCGTTTGATCCGCATCCTGCCGCCCGTACGCAATGTTGCGGGCAATGGTGTCGTTGAACAGGAACGTGTCCTGGGTCACCAGCCCGATCTGCTGCCGCAGCGAAGCCAGCGTGTACTCGCGGATATCCTGACCATTGATACGGATGACGCCGGTGGTCGGATCGAAGAATCGCGGCAGCAGACTGACCAGCGTCGTCTTGCCGGAACCCGAGTGCCCGACAAACGCAATACACTCCCCCGGCTTGACGGTGAACGAGATGTCCTGCAGCACCGGTTCGGTGTCGTATTGGAAACCAACCGCCTCAAACGCAATGCACTCGATCGGTCCGGTCAACGGTTGTGCCCCCGGCTGGTCTTGAACGGTAACGTGCTCATCCAACACCTCAAAAATACGTTCGGCCGCCGCCGTGCTTTGCTGCACCGCCAAGTGGACCCGGCTCAGTTTCTTGACGGGGTCGTACAGGGCGACCATGGCCAGTCCGAAGGTGAAGAACGTTTCCATCGCCATGCCGGTCAGGTGCGCGTAGACCAGGATTAGCGAAATGCCGACGATCGATATTTCCACGATGATCGGCTCGATCGCCGAGCGGGCCCGCGCCACTTTTATCAAGCGCTTGAACACCGCCTCGCCGCCTTGCCGGAAGCGGGCGCGCTCGTACGGTTCCATGCCGAACGCCTTAACGACCCGGACCCCGGCAATGCTTTCCTGCAATATCGTAACAATCTCCGCCAAGTGCGACTGGGCCCGACGGGCATTACGACGAACCCGCTTGCCGAACTGGATCACCGGAATGATACAGACCGGGAACACCACCAAACTCAAAAAGGCCAGGACCGGATCGAGCCAGATCACCACGCCAAGCAGAAAGATCAGGACAAACGGCTGCCGGACCAGATCGCCCAGCACCGTTGAGACCGCGCGCTCGACCATCATGGTGTCGTTGGCCGCGCGCGAAATCAGTTCGCCGGCCTTGCTGCTGCTGAAATAGTAGACCGATAATTCCTGCAAGCGGTCGAACAGGGCCACGCGCAGATCCAGCACCACCCGGTGGCCGACCCACTTGATGTAGTACATGCTGAGAAAGAACCCGATCCCGCGCACCAAGCCGAAGATGGGTAACAGCACCGCCACCCCCAGAATGGCCGACAACCCGAGGGTATCGGGATCGAACAGTTCAGCCAGCGTACGCTGCAACGCCGGCAGGATACCGGCCGTGGAGCCAGCAAAGACAATGCCGCAGATGATGCCGATAGTCAGGCGCGTTTTGTACGGTTTCACATAGGCCAGCAACCGCGCGTAGATAGCCCATTCGGGCGTCTGCCAGAATCGTCTGCTCATCGTGTCGCCTCAAGCGCCTTTCGTTTCCAGGTAACGCTCCGCCTCCAAGGCCGCCATGCAACCGGATCCGGCGGCCGTGATCGCCTGGCGATAGACGGCGTCCTGCACATCCCCGGCTGCGTAGACGCCCTCCACGTTGGTGCGCGTCTGGTTGGCGTGGATATAACCAACCTCATCCATATCCAACTGCCCCTTGAACGGGGCCGTATTGGGCTCATGGCCGATGGCCATGAACAAGCCTTTGATCGCGATCTCGGAATGCTCGCCGGTCTTTACATCCTTTAGTTTCAAGCCGGTCACTTCGTTCTGCTCCACACCCAGCACCTCTTCCACCACCGTGTTCCACCGGATCTTGATCCGGTCATGGTGGTGGACCCGGTCACTCATGATCTTCGAGGCGCGGAATTCGTCCCGCCGATGAATCAGCGTGACGTCCGGGGTAAAGCGCGTCAGGAAAAGCGCCTCCTCCATCGCGCTGTCCCCGCCGCCGACCACGGCAATCGGCTGGTCGCGATAGAACGCGCCGTCGCAGGTAGCGCAGGAGGTGACCCCTCGCCCGATCAGCTTCTGTTCCGACTCAAGCCCCAGGTATTTCGCGCGGGCACCGGTGGCAATGATGACCGTGGTGGCCTGCAGCGTCTCGCCGCTGTCCAGCTCGACTTCATGCCGGCCGGGCGCAAAGCGGGCGGCAGCGACGGTACCGAACTGGTAGCGGGTACCGAACCGCTCGGCTTGGCGCCGCATGATATCCATCAACTCCGGCCCCATGATCCCGTCCACAAAACCGGGATAATTTTCCACCTCCGTTGTGGTCGTCAATTGACCGCCCGGTTCCAGACCGTCGATCACCAACGGGTTCAAATTGGCACGGGCACAGTACAGCGCCGCCGTCAAACCGGCCGGCCCGGAACCCAGAATAAGTACTTTCTCCATGAAACACTCCTTGCTCGATAGATCGTGTTTGAATGATGCCACTCTACTGCAGGTGGCCGCCGAATCCTACCCTATAATGAAGGAGCGGGAAGACACTCGATACGCTGCGAGCCCGGTTGCACGGTGCCGATTTGGTTCCCACCCGCCCGCTTGGCGGCGTACAGGGCTTTATCGGCCTGTGCCAGCCAATCCCGCCATTGATCCTCCCCGCAACCTTCCGCCACGCCGGCCGAGAAACGGTAGGCGCAGGACGGCGCGTCCTGATCCCCTGCATCCTGCGCGGCAGCCTGTATGCGGCACAGGGCTTGTACCGCGCCCGCCAAGGGGGTTTCAGGCATGAGGATCATGAACTCATCGCCGCCCAGACGAAAGGCAAAATCCGACCGGCGGATCGTCTGCCGCAGCGTAGCGGCAAATGTTGCCAGGACCCGGTCACCCTGGAGATGCCCATAGTGATCGTTGACGGCCTTGAAATGGTCCACATCGAGCAGGGCCAAACTCACGGGCTGGCGATTGCGGCGGCACAGGTGCTGCACCCGGGTGGCGATTTCCTCCAAATGGTGGCGATTATACAGACCGGTTAAGGGGTCCAGCAAGGCCCCGCGTTCAAACTGGCGGCGCCGGTAGAGCCAGGTGGCGATGCGATCGAGTGTCGCCGCTTGAACGGGCCCGGGCGCGGGCAGGTATAAAACGCCCAGTTGCTCCCCGGCGTGCCGCAACGGCAGGGCGACGACGTTATCACCGGGTTCCGATCTCTCCGCCGCCGCTCGTTCGATCCGGGCGCGCCACGGTGCCGTTGTTTCCGGCGCGGATGGCGCGATAGCTATGGCCAGCCGCTGATCATCGCCGGCACCGCAGATCATCAATCCGACAGCCGCCCGTTGGAACCCGTCGCGGAACAGTGTGGCCAGCGCCTCACCCATTGCATCGGAGGTCCGGGACACAAAAATGGTGTCGACGACCTGTAACAGCAGCTTTTCATCACGGGATTCATCCTGCGGTGTAGTCATGGCACCCCTTCTCTTAATCGATCACATAGCCTTTCGCCCAGATATCTAATCGGGGATCGTCACTGGGGCTCGATAACAATCGCTACTTTTTCGCGGTCACTCTCGCTGCATTCCTGCCAAATGTCCACACGCGACTACGGCGTCGATGGCCGACAATGGGGATTTTGCTGGTCATTACTCGTGACCGCCGCCCTGGCTACAGATCATGAAAACCCGTTATGTCACGCCGAAAACCGGTTGACACCGGTCTGTAATGATAGTAGTCTATCAACTACGCCTGTTAAAACGTGGGATTTATGGACGTTCATTTAATCATCGGAAAACGCATGGTTGCCGTACTCGTGATATTCGCGTTGTCCGGCCTGTTGGTCGGTTGCGACCGCGCGGGGCGCACGGCGGATATCGTTCGGGACCGGCCACAGGTGGTGGCGACCACGACGATTGTTGGAGATATCGTGGCTCGCGTGGGCGGTGAAGACATTGACCTGCGGGTCTTGCTGCCGCCTGGCGCCGATCCGCACGGCTACATTTTCCGGCCGGTCGACATGACGGCGGCAGCGGACGCGGACGTACTCTTCGTCAATGGCGCCGGCCTGGAAGGCCACTTGGACCGGTTAGTGCGCACAGCGGGCACGCGGTCGGTCATCGCGCTGGATCGCGGTATTGACGTGCGGCGCCTACCCCGTCCTCATACCCATGACGATCACGGGCACCATGACTGCCAACAGTGTGCGACCGGGGCAACCGATCCGCATTTCTGGTTCGACCCACTCAACGTGAAAATCTGGGCGACAACGATAGCGGACGCCTTGACGGAGATTGTGCCGGACCGGCAAGCCGCGTTTGAAGCGCGAGCGGCGCAGTTGCAGGTGGAGCTGGACGAGCTACATGAATGGATCCAGCAGCAGGTGAAGCTTATTCCGCCGGAGCGGCGCTTACTGGCGTCGGACCACAAGAGCTTCGGTTACTTTGCCGATCGCTACGAGTTCACCGAGGTGGGCGTGATCCTGCCCAGTTTCGATTCCATGGCGCAGGCCTCTGCACGGCATGTGGGCCAACTCATGGATGCGTTGCGCGCGCAGGAAATACCCGCTATCTTTATCGGCATGAATGTGAACCCCAATCTGGCCGAGCGCATCTCCCGGGACAGCGGTGTCGAGCTGGTGCGGCTGCATACCGAATCATTGACGGATGATGACGGGACGGCACCCGATTACTTTGCGTACATGCGGTATAACGTACGCAAGCTGGTACAGCACCTCGGCGTGGCCGCCACACCTTGAGTGCGGACGTCACAGCCGCTGCCGGTGTTTCCGCTTACGGGCATGAAGCCCGTCATCAACCGGAACAGCCGATCCTGGAAGTCAAGGATCTGGCCGTAACCTACGGCCCTGTTGTGGCCCTGGAAGCGGTAACCTTCACGCTCAAAGCGGGCGACCAAGTCGCGGTGATCGGCCCCAACGGTGCCGGCAAAAGCACGCTGTTCAAGGCCATCGCCGGCGTGTGGCCGGCCACAACGGGGACTGTGCGCGTCGGTGGCTCTGCCCCGGGGGAGCACATCTGCATCGCCTATATCCCGCAACGCAACGAGATTGATTGGCGGTTTCCGGTGACCGTGGCCGATGTGGTGCTGATGGGGCGCACCGGCCGACTGGGCTGGTTCCGGCGGCCCGGCGCGCGCGACCAGGCCCTGGTACGGGAGTGCCTGGAAGTCGTTCACCTGGCCGACCTGGCTGACCGGCGCATTGATGCGCTTTCCGGGGGGCAGCAACAGCGTATGTTTATTGCGCGCGCCCTGGCGCAAGAGGCGGAATTGATGCTGATGGACGAGGTGCTGACGGCTTGTGACACCCCCTCCAAGGAGGAAATCTACCGCATCCTGGAACGGCTGAAGACGCGCGGTGTCACGGTGATGGTATCGACACATGACTTGGACGAAGCGGCCGAGCATTATGACCGCGTGCTCCTGCTGAACCGGCGGTTGTACGGTTTCGGCGCATCTGCCGAGGTCTTCACCGCCAAAAAATTGACGGCCGCCTATGGCGGCGTCTTGCGGCTGGTGCAAACGCCGCACGGCACATTGGTGCTGAACGACTCCTGTTGCCGCAGGGGGGATGCGCCATGATAGAGTGGCTTTACGACGGCATCATTACGCCGCTGCAGTATCCGTTCATGGTGCGTGGGCTGTGGGCGGTGATCATCGTGGGGATCTTGTGTGGCGTCGTGGGTTGTCTGGTCGTGCTGCGGGGGATGGCGTTCTTCGGCGATGCGTTGTCGCATTCCGTGCTGCCAGGTTTGGCCATCGGCTATCTTATCGGTGGCGGTGCGCGTGGCCCCCTGCTGGGCTGGGCGCTGGGCACGGCCGTGGTGGTGGCGCTCTGCATCGGGGCCGTGACCCGCACCGGTCGGTTTCGCGAGGACACGGCGATCGGCATCATTTTTGCCGGCATGTTCGCCCTTGGAGTGGCCTTGATCTCGACCGGCGGCAGCTACTCCATGGATCTGGTCCACTTCCTGTTCGGCGACGTGCTGGGGGTGTCGGGCCGCGACCTGGGCTGGACCGGTATCATCGCCGTGGTGGTGCTGGGCGCGTTGCTGCTCTTTTATAAGGAGTGGCTCTTGCTCTCTTTTGACGAGACGCTGGCCCGCACGCTGCGGCTGCCGACCGGCAGGCTTTACTATAGCCTGCTGGTCCTGCTGGCCATTACGGTGGTCGCCGCCCTGCAGACAGTGGGTGTCGCCCTGATGCTGGCTATGCTGGTCACCCCTCCGGCCACGGCCCATATCTGGACCCGCCGACTGCCGTCGATGATGGCCCTTTCCGCCGTGATCGGTGCAACAGCGGGTGTGACAGGCCTGTACCTTTCCTTTTACATCGGGATCGCGTCGGGCGCCGCGATTGTGCTGGTCTGTACAGCCGGTTTCCTGTTGTCGCTGCTTGTGCGGCGTCGTCCGTAATCGACAGCAATGGTTCCCGCCCGCGCCCTGCCGCGCATTGTGGAATTGCGACGGTCGACCTGCCTGTGTTATAGCGTGATGGCTGTCTCATGAAATCCATTAAGCCATCAACGCCTTCCTCGCCCCCGGCAACGGGGGAGGAACCGGACGACCGGGAACTGGTCACCCGCGCCCAGCAGGGCGACATCCCCGCCTACGACCAGCTGGTACAACGGCATCAAGGTCGGATTTATGGATTGATTTACAACATGACCGGCAATCAGCAAGACACGGAGGACTTGGTCCAAGAGGTGTTTCTGAAAGGATTCAAGGTCATCAAGCGCTTCAAGGGGAAATCCTCTTTCTACACCTGGATCTATCGCATCGCCATCAACCGCACCATCAATTTCGTCAAAAAACGCCGCAACCGTGCGACCCTCAGCCTGAACGACCTGGATGCTTCAGTGGAAAACGACCCGGCCTACGTGGAGCTTTCCGCCCGCGAATCGCCCTTGCGCGATGCGAGCTTGTCGGAACTGCAAGAAAAATTGAACAAGGCCCTGCAGGCATTGTCTGAAAAGCATAGGTCGGTGGTTGTGCTGCACGACATACAGGGTATCCCTCATGATGAGATTGGTAAGATGATGAACTGCTCGCCGGGAACGGTACGGTCCCGTTTGTTTTATGCTCGCCAACAGCTGCAAAACGAGCTCGCGGAGTACGTGAAATGAAAGATAGACGCTTGCAACCAATTGATGATCACCTCCTCTCGTATCCGGATCCAAAGTCGTGGCCGGAGTATTTGCGGCGCGAGGTACAGGCCGATGCGGAGCTGCGCGCCTACTGGGAACGCAGTGATCGGCTCGCTCGTTTGCTGGCGTTGAAGCGATATGAGCGCCCCGATTCACAAGCGGCGGCCCGTTGCCGGGTGGCGATCCGG
>SLLF01000106.1 GCA_007134175.1 Kiritimatiellia bacterium
ACGCAATCGTCGCAAGTGCTTTATTTTTAAGTGGTGGCGGGAGAAGGATTCGAACCTTCGAAGGAATAATCCAACAGATTTACAGTCTGCCCCGTTTGACCGCTTCGGTATCCCGCCTATCAGAAGACCTCAACGTCAGCACTTGAATCAAGTTCACCAACTGATTCGCTTTGGTTGAGTGCCCGGACATCATAAAACAAGAATGGGATTTGTCTACCCCTTTTATCGTGAAACGCGGGCGGCCTTATCACTTACTCATCGCGCACGGTCGGTTTGGCATCACATATACCCCGCTTGGACGCAGCGGCGAACTGCCACAGTTCAGCCGCCACCCCGGAAGGAAACGCTTCCTGCATGGCCACGATTGCTTGCTTCACGTTCAATCGTTCGAGATAAAGCATACGGAAAGCGCGCTTCAGGTCACGGCGCTCATCAGGCGAGAACCCCGCGCGACGCAGCCCAACGGTATTGAGTGCCGCCACTTGATTCGACGCCAGGTTCTGCAGGATACAAAACGGCGGCAGGTCCTTCGATAAGCCGGAGAGGCCGGACATCAGCGCCAAGCGACCGATGGTACAGAATTGATGCACAACGCAGTTCCCACTGAGGAACGCACGGTCCCCTACCGTGACGTAGCCGCCCAACAGGACGTTGTTGGCCAGCACCACCTCGATTCCCAATACGCTGTTATGGCCGACGTGACTGTTCGCCATCAAATAACAGCGGTCGCCAATACGGGTCACCGTTTCGGGCTGGGTGCCGCGATGCACGGTAACGCCTTCGCGCAAAACCGTTTCCGCCCCGATTTCCACCCGGCTGGGGGCACCGCCATACGCCAAGTCTTGCGGCTCATCACCAATGACCGCCCCGGGAAAGACGCGGCAACGTGAACCCAGCGTGGTGCCGCTCCGGATGACGGCGTTCGGCGCAATGCAACACCCGTCTCCCACAATGACCTCGCTTTCAATTACCGCCCCAGGTCCGACGGTCACGCCATGGCCCAGGTGGGCATCAGGATCAATATATGCGTTTGGATGAATCAACATATGGGGTTCTCCTTGTTAACGGGATCAGGTCTGAAACTGGACCATTCCGGTTTCACGTAAACTGACGTAGTCCAGTCGCTCGTCCGCCCGGTTGCGACCCAGGATGATATGGTCCAGCACCTGAATATCCACGATCCGTCCAGCCTCAACCAGTTGGCGGGTAATGCGCACGTCCTCGCTGGAAGGCGTCGGATCGCCGGACGGATGGTTGTGGGCCAGCACCAGCGAGGCACAGGACGAGCGGATGGCTTCTTTAAACACTTCACGCGGATGCGCCAGGCTGGCATTCAGCGTTCCCTTGGTGATCTCCAGTGGTGGCCGCTTCAGCCGGTGTTTGGTATCCAGCAGCAGCACCCAGAACACTTCCGCCTCGGCCAGGCGGGCGCGCTCGCGCAGGACCATCAACACATCTTCCGGCGCACTGATCTTATGGTCCTCCGGGATCGCTTCCAGGGTGAGACGCCGTGCCAATTCCAGCGCGGCTTTCAGCATCTGCGCTTTGACGCGCCCGATGCCGTCGATTCCCATTAGTTCCTCCACCGAGGCCTGTGCCAAGGCTGTTAACGAACCGTAGTCCTCGAGCACTTGCTCCGCCAGATCAGCCACGTTTAATCCGCGCAGGCCGGTTCGCAAGATCAGCGCGAGCAGCGTGGTGTCGGGCACATGTTCCGCCCCCATGCACGCGAACTGTTCCCGCGGCCGCAAACGGTCGGGCAGGTCGCGCATCCGGGTGGATCTGACGCGATAGGCCGGCAATGCGCCGGGTGGGCTGTCACGCTGGTCACTCATCTCATTTCTTGTCCAGGTAGGGAGCCACCTGCCCCGCCAGTCGCGCGGGAATATCGGCTTCTATCCAAGCCATATCGTCCTCGTACTTCTCGCGCAATACATTAGCGTTTCCCTGCAAGGTGGCAATAAGTTTTCCTTCTTTAACCGGTATCCGCAATTGCACCCGTTGCGTGCGGTGTCGCAGCCGATCAGATAATTCGTCCAGCACGTCGACCAGACCGGTGCCGTTCCGGGCCGAACAGGCGACGGCGTGCGGTAGACGCCGTGCCAGGCGCGGCGCCGTGGTGCGTCCCGCGGCGCAATCGATCTTGTTCAGCGCATGCACCACCGGCTTGCCTGCCGCACCGATTTCCTCCAAGACATCGTTGACTGCCTGGATCTGCTTCTCCACTTGGGGATGGGCGGCGTCGACCACATGGATCAGGAGATCCGCCTCGACGACTTCCTCCAGGGTCGCCTTGAAGGATTCCACGAGCCCGTGCGGTAACTTACGGATGAATCCGACGGTATCGGTCAGCAGCATCGATTGGTTGTCGGGCAGGTCGATCTGGCGTGTGGTGGGGTCGAGCGTGGCAAACAGTTGGTCGTAGGCCTTAACGTGGGCGCCCGTCAGGGCATTTAGCAAGGTGGATTTCCCCGCATTGGTATACCCAACCAGGGAGGCTAAAGCCCAACCGTGGCGGCGACGACCCCGGCGCAACTCTTCACGATGTCGCCGCACTTGCGCCAACTCCTTGCGGAGCCGGGCCATGCGTTCCTCGATACGGCGCCGGTCGGTTTCCAACTGGGATTCACCGGGGCCGTGCATGCCGATACCGCCGCGTTGGCGTTCCAGATGGGTCCACATGCGTCGCAGCCGGGGCAATAGGTAGTCAAGCTGCGCCCATTCGATCTGGAGGCATCCCTCCCGTGTGCGTGCGTGCTGGGCAAAAATGTCGAGGATCATCTGAGTTCGGTCAATAACCTTGGTTTTCAACATTTGTTCCAGGTTCCGCCCCTGTGCCGGCGAGAGGTCATCGTCAAAAATAACCGTATCGGGCTGATGTTCCTGTATCCATTCCGCGATTTCCGCGGCTTTGCCGCTGCCGATGAAATGTCCCGGGTGCGGAACATCCGCACGGCAAATGATCTGCCCGACCACTCGGCCTCCGGCCGTGGCGGTCAATTGCGCCAATTCCTCCAGTGTCTCTTCCAGATCAGCCCGGGTCTGGCCCCTTTGCTGAACACCCACGAGCAAGGCGCTTTCCTGCCAACGCTCAGATTTGGATGGGGACGGGTCCATATTGCTCCCAACAAGCCTCTACTTTATCCGCCACTTCGGCCGCCGACATGTCGCCGGTGATATCCAGCCACTGTGTCGGCAGTTGATGGCGGAACCAGGTTTTCTGACGACGGGCATAGCGGCGCGTGCGTTGCGCTGTTGCAGCTCGGGCATCGTCCTCGGCCAGCGTGCCGTCCAGCACCGCCGCGGCCTCGCGATAGCCGATGGCCTGGCGGGCGGTGGACGACCAATTCGGGTAGCGTTGACGCAGCAACCGGACTTCGTCCAGCAGCCCGTCCGCATACATTTCGTCCACGCGAACTTCAATGCGCGCATTGAGTTGTGGCGGCGGCAAATTCAGGCCAATACACGCACGGCCGCCGTTGGCCGGTCCACGAGCCGGTGGCGGCTCCGGATCGCCTGATCGGGCCAGTTCCAGTGCGCGCATCAAGCGGCGCGGATTCTGCTTGTCCGTCAACACGGCATAGCGTTGTGGTGCCTCTCGTTGACAGGCCGCCTGCAGCGCCACCACGCCGCCCTGGGCGTGGATATCCGCCACGGCGCGCCGCACTTGCGGATGGACGGACGGCGTCGGATCCAGGCCATAAAGCAGGGCTTTGATATAGAGGCCGGTACCACCAACCACGAGCACGGGTTGGCGAGGCGGGAGTGTCGCAAAAAAAATGCGCACGGCATCGAGATAGGCCGCCACACTGAAGGTTTCGTCGGGATTCACACAATCCAACCCCCCATAGGCAACGCCTTGCCGTTCGGCGGCCACGGGCTTGGCCGTGCCGATATCCATCCCTTTGTAGACCAGCATAGCATCCGCCGACAGCAGTGCCCAGTTATGCCGGGTGGCCAGACAGTGGGCGCACTGGCTCTTGCCAACGGCCGTAGGACCGGTCAACCAGTAGGCAGGGCGTGACGAGGTGGCCATCATGCCGAGCGCATGGCCGTGTCCTGTTTCAACTCCTTGGGCGGCGTTGACGGTGCATTCGACCGCCAGGATGTAGCTACATAAATCCCGACGCCAACACAGATAGCGGAATCGGCTATATTGAAGACCGGCCAATGGTAACCGGCAAGGTGGACATCCAGAAAGTCCACGACATACCCCCAACGCACGCGATCCATAAGGTTACCGATAATCCCCCCGCACATTAATCCCAAGGCCAACCGATGGTACCAAGTATCGCTCAAAAACGAGCGCCGAAA
>SLLF01000290.1 GCA_007134175.1 Kiritimatiellia bacterium
GGCCTGATCCCCGGCAAGATGCGGTCTGGCGCGATTCCGAGATAAGCTCCTCCTAAAGAACTGGCTCCTCGACATGACCAAGTCCCTATCATACCCCAAAACAGCCTCTTTCACTCGCTCTACACAGCTGAATCGCTATACCAAAATCCCGACAGCGCAATCGGCTCACAGTGATCGATCTGGGTTTGCGATGACTACACCGGCGAACACCTTGTCCGCGTTTGGGACGTGGATAACGAGGCCGGTTATTTGGGTGTTTCGTCATTCGGCCATTGCGGGTAAACGCATAAGATTTAGATGCCTTTGACCCGGCGGGAGAATTGTCAGCCCACCGCGGCTGTGCCATACTCCGACCGCTGACGATCCTGTCAGGTGTGTGTGCTAGCTGAACAGTGTGAATATCATCAGGAGAACCGATGGAAACCAATGCGTTTATCGAGGAGCAAGTGGCGGAACTGAAACGGGTGGTGGGCGACGGCCAGGCAATTAATGCCCTGAGCGGAGGGGTGGATAGCGCGGTATGCACCGTGCTGGCGCATCGCGCGCTAGGTGCCCAACTGACCACGGTGTTCGTGGACAGCGCCTTGATGCGGGAGGGCGAACCACAGCGCGTGGTGGATCAATTCGCGGAACTCGGCATCCCGGTGCAGTGTGTTGACGCGCAAGCGGAGTTTCTGGGCGCCTTGCAGGGGCTCACCGATCCGGAAGATAAACGCCACGCCGTGACCGCCACATTTTATGAGAAGGTGTTCGGACGCATGGTGCGCGAGAGTGGTGCCAAATATCTCATCCATGGCACGATTCTGACGGACATCGAGGAAACCGTGGCCGGTATCAAACGGCAGCACAATATCCTCTCCCAGCTTGGCATCGACCCGGAACAGGCTTACGGCTACCGGGTACTGGAACCGTTGAAAACCCTGCGTAAAGATGGCGTGCGGGCCGTGGCCAAGGCACTAGGCATGCCGGACGCAATGGTCCACCGCATCCCGTTCCCCGGACCGGCCCTCGCGACGCGGATTATCGGGGAAGTGACCGCAGAACGGCTGCAAACCGTGCGGCAGGCCACCGCGATAGTGGAAGAGGAACTCGACGGCTGCGGCGCGTTTCAATATCTGGCGGTGCTTATGAACGACCGCGCTACGGGTATCCGCGACGGGCAGCGGGAATTCGGCCAGATCATCGTTGTGCGCTGCATTGACAGCACGGACGCACGGACCGCTACCGCCACGGAATTGCCGTGGGACAAGCTGAACCGGATGTGCGAACGCGTGGTCGCGCTTCCCGGTGTGAACCGTTGCCTGTATGATCTCACGCCCAAGCCACCCGCAACGGTGGAATACATTTAACCCATTGGCACTTCTTACCCCCAGGAGAACACCATCATGCCGCGACGCGACGATATACACAAAATCATGATCATTGGATCCGGCCCGATCATTATCGGCCAAGCCTGTGAGTTCGACTATTCCGGTACCCAGGCCTGCAAAGCGCTCCGGGCGCTGGGTTACGAAATCGTGCTGGTCAATTCCAATCCCGCCACCATTATGACCGATCCGGGGATGGCCGACCAGACCTACATTGAGCCGCTGAACGCCCAGCGCATGGAGGAGATCATCGCCATCGAGCGGCCGGATGCTTTGCTGCCCAACCTTGGCGGGCAGTCCGCCTTGAACCTCTCCTCCGAGCTGGCCAAAACCGGTATCCTGGAAAAGTACGGCGTGCAGGTGCTCGGCGTGGATATCGATGCCATCGAGCGCGGGGAAGACCGGTTGATTTTCAAGGAGACCATGCGCAAGCTGGGTATCGAGATGCCCGGCAGTGAGCTGGCGTATTCTGTCGAGCAGGCGGAATCGATTGCGAATGAACTGGGATACCCCGTGGTGATCCGTCCCGCCTACACTATGGGCGGCACGGGCGGCGGCCTGGTTTACAATGTGGAGGAGCTGCGGGCGGTCGTGGCGCGCGGTATCGCCGCCAGCTTGATTGGTCAGGTGCTGGTCGAGGAATCGGTGCTGGGCTGGGAAGAGCTGGAGCTGGAGATTGTGCGCGATGCCGACAACCGATTGATCACCGTCTGCTTCATCGAGAATATCGATGCCATGGGCGTGCACACCGGGGATTCCTGCTGCACGGCGCCGATGCTGACTATCGCGCCGGAGGTGCAGGCGCGGTTGCAGGATTATGCCTACCGGATCGTCGAGAACATCGGCGTCATCGGCGGTACCAACGTACAGTTTGCGCACGACCCGCAGACCGGCCGTATCGTCATCATCGAAATCAATCCGCGCACCTCGCGCTCCTCCGCACTGGCGTCCAAGGCCACGGGGTTCCCGATTGCGCTGGTGTCGGCTAAACTCGCCAGTGGCCTGACCCTCAAGGAGATTCCCTACTGGCGGGACGGGACCCTGGACCGTTACACGCCCGGCGGGGATTACGTGGTGGTCAAGTTCCCGCGCTGGGCCTTCGAGAAGTTCAAGGGCGTGGAAGATAAACTAGGGACCCAGATGCGCGCTGTCGGCGAGGTGATGAGCATCGGCAAGACCTACAAGGAAGCCTTCCAGAAAGCCGTGCGGGCGTTGGAGAACGGCCGACATGGTTTGGGATTGGCCAAGGATTTCCATACCCGTCCGCTGCCGGAATTGATGGAGCTGCTGAGCGAGCCGGGCAGTGAACGGCAATACATTCTCTACGAAGCACTGCGTAAAGGGGCCACCATTGAAGCGCTGCACGCCAAGACCCACATCAAGGGCTGGTTCCTGCAGCAGATGCAGGAGCTGGTGGCGCTTGAGGAACAAATCCTCGCCTGCAAGGGGGGACCGTTGCCGGACGACCTGTTGCGGACCGCGAAGCTGGACGGATTCGGCGACAAATACCTCGCCCAGCTACTGGGCATCCCCGAAGCCGATATCCGCGAACAGCGGAATCGGATCGGGCTGAAACAGGTCTGGGACGCGCTGCCGGTCAGCGGTGTGGACGACGCGGCCTACTACTATTCCTCCTATCACGGCGAGGACCGGGTGCAAGCCTCTTCCAACCGCAAGAAAATCATGATCCTCGGCGGCGGCCCCAACCGGATCGGGCAGGGGATCGAGTTCGATTATTGCTGCGTCCATGCCGCCTTCGCGTTGCGCGATATGGGCTACGAGACGGTCATGGTCAACTGTAACCCGGAAACAGTGTCCACCGACTACGACACCTCCGACCGGCTCTATTTCGAGCCGTTGACCGTGGAAGAGGTCTTGAGCATCTATGAAAAGGAGCAGCCGGAAGGGGTGATCGTGCAGTTCGGCGGCCAGACACCACTGAATCTCGCCGAGGAACTGGCCGCCGCCGGGGTGCGGATTCTGGGCACGACGGTCGACACCATCGCCGCGGCGGAAGACCGCGACCTGTTCCGCCAGACGATGGAGCAACTGGACATCCCCATGCCGGAATCCGACATGGCCCTCAACAGTGACGAGGCCCTCGCCATCGCCGCGCGGATCGGCTATCCGGTCATGGTACGGCCCTCCTTCGTATTGGGTGGCCGCGGCATGGAGATCGTGCACGACGAGGAGATGCTGCGCCACTACATGGCGGCGGCGGTTGAAGTGACGCCCGAACGGCCGATTCTCATCGACCGCTTCCTGCAAAACGCGCTGGAAGCGGAGGCCGACGCCATTGCGGATGGCCACAACGCCTTCGTGCCGGCAGTTATGGAACATATCGAACCGGCCGGCATCCATTCCGGCGACTCCGCCTGCGTGATTCCGCCGGTGAGTATTCCGCCGGACCAGCTCGACACCATCTACGACTATACCAAACGGATTGCCCAGGCCTTGCATGTGGTCGGCTTGATGAACATCCAGTATGCCATCGAAGACGGCAAGGTATTCGTTATCGAGGCCAACCCGCGCGCGTCGCGCACCGTGCCGCTCGTGTCGAAGGTCTGCAATATTCCCATGGCCCGTTTGGCCACGGAAGTCATGCTCGGCAAGCGGTTGGATGAGTTGGAGCTGCGGACGGATCCCGTGCCCCATTTCGGTGTCAAGGAATCGGTCTTCCCGTTTTCCATGTTTCCGGAAGTGGATCCCGTGCTGGGACCCGAAATGCGGTCCACCGGGGAAGTGCTTGGGATGGCGGACGCCTTTGGCCCGGCCTTCTTCAAGGCGGAGGAGGCCGCCAAGACCGAGCTGCCGCTCGAGGGGACAGTGCTCTTGAGCGTCATGGACAAGACCGCATCCGTGCGGGAAATTGCCCGGGAGTTTGTGGCACAGGGCTTCCAGCTCCTGGCCACGGAGGGTACACAGCGCTTCTTGGCGGAAGCC
>SLLF01000180.1 GCA_007134175.1 Kiritimatiellia bacterium
GATGAGCTGGGGTTCAGCAGCAGCAGCTCATTCACGCGTGCGTTCAAACAGTACTACAACCACACCCCGCGGCAGGTCCCACCGAAACCGCACCGCTGACACCCGCTTAACAGAAGCGGTGGGAAAAAGGTTTACAGCACCCGTTGCGCACGGTATGAACGCGTTGATGACACCATGAGCGAATACCCTTCAACTTCAGATTTGCAACGCGCGCTCGACGCCACGATTCGTGGCGCGGTGCGCACGGAACCGGTTACACTGGGTGCCTACGCGACCGACGCCAGCATCTACCGGTTCCAGCCGCTGGCGGTGGTGGAACCGCTTGACCAAGAAGATGTAGTGGCCGCCGTGCAATGCTGTTCCCGCCACCACTGGCCGCTGCTGCCGCGCGGCGGTGGCACCAGCCTGGTTGGTCAATCCGTCGGTCCCGCCGTGATCGTGGATCTGTCGCGACACTGCACAAGGGTGCTGGAGTTGAATGTAGCGGAGCGCTGGGTCCGCGTGGAACCCGGTCTCGTACGCGACGAACTTAACCGCCAACTGACACCACACCGGCTGCACTTCGCCCCGGACCCGGCCACCACCAGTCGTGCCAATATCGGCGGGATGCTGGCTAATAATTCTTCCGGCATGCGCTCGCTGCGCTACGGGATGACCAGCGACCACGTGCTGGAAGTTGAACTGGCACTGGCCAGCGGCGAAGTCGTTACCCTCGGACCGGTAACGGCCGATGCACTCAGCCGCCCCCCTACGGACCGTCTCCATCAACTGCAACAGGCCCTTCACCGCATCGTCACCCGTGAGCGCAGTGAAATTCTGGCGCACTACCCGCGCGTACCCCGCCGGGCAGGTGGCTATGCACTGGACGCCTTCACCGGTCCGCTGCCGTGGAACCTGGCCAAATTGATCGCCGGGAGCGAGGGCACGCTGGGCGTGATCCTGAACGCCAAGCTCAATTTGGAGCCGGTACCGCGGCACGCAGGCGTATGCCTGGCTCAATTCGCCACGCTGGATGGTTGTCTGCGTTCGGTAGCCTCCATTGTAGCCCACGGGACATCTGCCGTGGAACTGGTCGACGGCATTATCGTCCGGCAGGCACGCACCCATCCCTTGACCCGGCATACCTGCCGTTTGATCGAAGGAGACCCGGAAGCGGTGTTAGTTATTGAAGTGCGGTCGGACGTGGCGGGGGAGGTGGCGTCGGGCTTGGCCGCGATCCGGAACGAACTGCTGACCAGCGGCGCCGCCTACGCCGTCCACGCCACCCATGACCCGGAGGAGGTCGCTGAAATCTGGTTGATGCGCGAAAGTGCCCTCGGGCTGATGAGCACGGTGGCCGGCCCGCGCCGCCCCATTCCCTACATCGAAGACGCCGCCGTTCCCCTGGAGGTGCTGCCGGACTACGTCGCCGAGGTGCTGGCCGTCTGCGCCCGGCACCAGCAACCCGTATCGCTCTTCGCCCATGCCGGAGCGGGGCTACTGCATATCCGCCCAATGCATAACTTGCGCGATCCCGCCGATTGGAAACAACTGAAGCAAATCCAGGACGAGGTTTTCGAACTGGTGCTTAAATACAAAGGAGCCTGGAGCGGGGAGCATGGCGACGGTATCATCCGCGGGGCCTATAACCGCCGCTACTTCGGCGAACGGCTCTATCAGGCGTTCACTGAAATCAAGGCCCTCTTTGACCCCGAAGGCTTGCTGAATCCCGGCAAGGTCATCAACATCCCGCCCCGCGACCAGAATCTCCGCGTGGAATCGCGCGCCAAACCGGTGGAGGTAAAGACCGCGTTCCGCTGGCAGGAGGAAGGCGGCGTGGCCGCCGCTACCGAGCGCTGCACCGGGATCGGTGCCTGCCGTCAACTGAAGTCCGGAGTGATGTGCCCCTCCTATATGGCCACGCGCGACGAGCTTCATTCCACCCGTGGCCGGGCTAACGTGCTGCGCCTCGCCCTGGCCGGTGAATGGGGCCCGGACGCACTGGGCGACGATCAGGTGAAGGCGGTGTTCGACCTCTGCCTTTCCTGTAAAGGCTGTCAAGGGGAGTGCCCCAATAAAGTCGATGTCGGCAAGATGAAGGCCGAACTACTCTTCCAATATTACAAGACTAACCGACGTCCATTACGCATGCACCTGCTGGCACGCCCCGACCAGCTAGGCCGCTGGCAGGCCGGCCCACAGGCCCTGTTGGTCAATGCGCTCCTTCAGGCACGGTTTACGCGCCGGGCACTGGCCAAATGGCTGGGGCTAGCGGCGGAGCGCCCCCTGCCCACCTACGCGCGCCAGCGCTTCAGCACTTGGTTCCAAAGGCGACCCAGCACCCACAACCGCCCCTGTGTGGTCTTGTTTAACGACATCTACATGGAGTACCATCAACCCGAAATCGGCCAAGCCGCTGTCCAGGTCTTGGAGGCGGCCGGGTATCACGTGGAGTTGACGCCACCGTTAAGCAGCCAGCGGCCAGCGCTCTCCCTCGGTTGGCTGGACCGCGCCGCACGCCACGGCGTGGAACTCTACCGCCGATTGGCACCCTATGCCGAAGCCGGACACCCGATCCTGGTGGTCGAACCTAGTTGCGCCTCCGCCTTGCGCGACGACTTACTCGACCTGGTTACACCGGCTGATCACGCGCAGCAGGTAGCGTCGCAAATCCAGTTGGTTGACGAATTTCTGGCCGACCGTCTCACCCGCGGAACGGCACAGTGGCCCGAATTGCGTGCGCCTGGGACTACCGTGTTCTACCACCCGCACTGTCATCAGCGCGCATTCGACAATGGCCGCTCGACCATTTCCTTGTTGAAGCGGGTGGAGGAGGTGGACCTGCGGATCAGCAACGCCGGCTGCTGCGGCATGGCCGGGTCGTTCGGTTACGAACAGGAACATTATGAGCTTTCCAGGAAAGTCGCCGCAGACCGTTTGTTGCCGGCGCTGGAAGCGTGCCCGGCAGATGCGATTACCCTGGCCAACGGGTTCTCCTGTCGCCACCAAATCGCCGACTTGGCACAACGTCGCGCCCAGCATCCCCTGCAGTGGCTGGCCGGGCTGATGCCACCCCAAGATTTGGGTTGAGCGGCGGCGGCGCGATAGTCCATGCTGCGCACCATGGATATTCCCTTTTATGTGCATACGCTTGATCCGGTACTGGTCCGCATCTGGGGTCCCTTGGCCATCCGCTGGTATGGCCTGGCGTATGTCGCCGGTTTTATCTGCGCCTATGTCGCCCTGCATCGCGACATCACACAAGGACGGTTGCGCTTGTCGGCAGACGATCTGCAAACGCTGTTATACTACGTCATCATTGGCGTCATGCTCGGTGGGCGCTTAGGGTACTTGCTCTTCTATCAGTTTAGTGCCTGGCGCGCCGACCCGGTCCTGCTATTTCGGGTGTGGGAGGGCGGCATGGCCAGCCATGGCGGTATGCTGGGGCTCATGGCGGCGGTCGGACTTTTTACCCGTTCGCGACAAGCATCTTTCCTGCATGTGACGGACGCGTTGGCAACGGCGGCCCCCATCGGCATTTTTTTTGGACGGATCGCCAATTTCATCAACGGGGAGTTATGGGGCCGCATCACCCGCGTACCCTGGGCCGTCATCTTCCCGCAAGAAGTCGGCCTGCAACCGGACCAACCCGGTTTCGGTGCGGAGGTGCAGCGGCTCTACGCGGCCGGTCTCCTGTCGCCCCGCCACCCTTCACAGCTCTATGCGGCGGTGTTGGAAGGGGTGCTGCTCTGGGGCTTGCTGGTGTGGCTGCGCCGCACCCGCTGGGCGCGCGTTGACGGCCGCAGCGGTGCGGCCTTCTTGCTGTGCTACGCCTGCGGTCGAATTTTGGGCGAACTATTCAGGGAACCGGACCGTCTCTATTTCGGCTGGCTAACGCAGGGACAACTGCTCTCCGCCCTGCTGGCGCTACCCGCCGGCTGGGTCCTTTGGCTGACCCGGAATGCCGGTGCGGCGGGCCGGACGAGATGAGTCTCGCCCAGGGAACGAGGGCGTCCCGACCGCAATAACAGGCCGTTTCTTGCGGGTATGCGGGCGAGACGCCCGCGATCCTGACAGGGCTGCACGGTTCCATAACCGAGGCCAATGATGGGAACGAATTCACCGTGTTTCTCGGCTACGGGGAACCGTTCCCTGAAATCAGCATCGTGGCCGATCAAGGTTATACGTTTATCGGATTCGAACCGGAGTTGCCTGAAAGCGTAAAAGAAAATATCGAGGCCACGGCACAATATGTGGAGAAGCTAGAGATTACCAACCTCAGTGCCACTCAGCTCGAAGGCACAAGGCTCGTCGATATCTATTA
>SLLF01000155.1 GCA_007134175.1 Kiritimatiellia bacterium
AATGATAGCGCTGTTAAGACGGCCGCGGCGGCGGGGGCTGAACCTGATCCGTTGAAACAGGAACAGGTGGCCGCCTTGTTTCCACGAGTGGAGGTGCCCGGCACCGGTCGTGCCGCCTACCAGTTGACATCGGGACCGGAGTACTGCCAGGCGCTTTATTACTTCATTCCTTCGCTCTCTCCGGACGGTCGTTGGTTGGTCTATCAGCGCTACCAAGTGGTTGAGGATGCCATTGAAACCGTGCAGTGGGAAGCGCTCAATCTGCAGACGGGGCAACGCCGGGAACTGGCGCGTGCGGTGGCCGGGCCGGAATTTCCCCATCCGGGTGAGCCTACGGTTTTCAATGCAGGCCGCAACGAGTTCATTTACAACACCGGCTCGGCGTATCGCGCGGTGAACATCGAAACCGGGGCCGACCGCTTGCTTTTCGAGATCCCTGAAGGCCGGTCGATCCGGGCGCAGAACTGTGCGTCGCCCAGCGGACGCTATTTCTTCTACATATCCAAGAACATTGCGGAATTGGCGAAAATTGAACGCAAGGGCCCATTAGCGGATACGCAACTGATCCGCTACGATCTGGATACCGGCGAGCACCACTTGGTTGTACGGATCAACGCTTTTACGAAACATGTGATTCCGTATGGTGATCGCCATCTGGTCTTTTCCTACGATCATCTCCCCGTCGAGCATGCGCTATTGTTCACCGATTACGAGGGGGGCTGGTACACCGTCATGCGGTCCCAGAACGAGCCGCACCGCAAAACCTGTCATTACGGGGCCACGCGCCGCGGGGTCCAGTATGAATTGAGCGAGAGTGGACGGAATTTCGCCGGGGTGTTATGCCCGTTTACCCATCGTCGTGTTGAGTTTGAGGCACCTTCGATATCCAGCAAACATGTCGCAGCAGCACCGGCCGGAGATTACTGGATGACCGAGGGGCTGAACGACGCTGGACGCGTGCTCTATTCCCTGCGCGAACGGCCGGAAAAAGGGGAGCCCGTGTGGGACTGCATAAGCGGTCCCTGGCCGACCTATGGAACCGGTCAAAAATCCCACGGCCACCCCTACGTCACGCCCTGCGGGCGTTGGGTCCTGTTGCTGGCGGGTGACCCGGGCACCAAGAGCAACCATCTATTTTTACTGGATATCCGGGATGTGCCACCAGCGAAAGGTCTGCCGGATTACTCCGTGTAGGATATCGCAATAAAAACAAGGAGATGTCATGAAACCTAAAATCTTATTCACCTGCAAAATTGCCGATGCAGCTGCCCGCGCCCGGATGGAAGCGGTGTGCGAGGTCGTGGAGGTCGAGACCTCGGACCCCGCGGAGCTGGCCGGGCATGTCGGCGACGTGACCGGCATTATTGTTCCCTTTACGCCGGACCCGGTCATCACCCGCGAGGTGATGGATGCGGCACCGAATCTGCGGTTGGTAGGCACGACCTATGGCGGCGTCCGTCAAAATGTCGATGATACCTATGCCCTTTCCAAAGGGTTGACCGTCATCCACACTGGCGCGTCGCGCGTTAAGCCCATGGCGGAATATACGCTGGCGCTGATCCTTTCTTCGCTGCTGCAGATTCATAACTACCACCATTATATGCGCTCGGGCGAGGCGTGGCCGCGCACCAAGTATCCGCGTACCCGCATGTTGCACGGGCGATCCGTGGGGGTGATCGGCTACGGCCGCATCGGGCAGGGCATCGTGGAATTGCTGCGAAACTTTACGGATGACATTTCGGTGCAGTCCAACCATTTGACTGAAACCGAGGCGCAGGCTGCCGGGTTGAAGAAGTGTGAGTTGGACGCAATCTTCAAGGCCTGCGAGATCATCGTCCTGGCCGGCGGTTACAATCCATCCACGCATCACCTGATTCGTCGTCGCCACTTTGATGGCATGCAGGAGCATGCGCTCTTCGTCAACATTGCGCGCGGCAAGATGGTGAACGAAGCCGAGATGATTAGCGCCGTTCAAGAACGTCCGATCTATCTGGCGCTGGATGTGTTTGAGGAGGAACCGCTCCCTGCTGATAGTCCGCTGCGCGCGAGTGATCAAGTGTTGATGACGCCTCACCGGGCAAACAACCCCATCGAGTTCGAGCAACGCTGGCAGACCTTGGCCGACGACCTGGAACGCTTTGCGCGCGGGGAAACGCCCGAATCGGCCTTGACCCCGGAACGCGCGGCGGCCATGAGCGAGTCGTAATCTTTAGAAGGAGTAATCGTATGAAAATTGAACATTTTGCCTTTCAGGTGCCGGATCCGGTGGCGTTTGCCGCGTGGTATGGCGAGCATCTGGGCATGAAGACCCTGCGAGCCATCGGTGCGCCGACCTTTACGCATTTTATTGAAGCCTCGGATGGCGCAACCATGCTGGAGATCTATCGCAACGAGAATGCGCCCATTCCGGATTATCCGCAGCAGGACCCGCTGGTCGTTCACTTGGGATTTGCCAGTGACGATCCCGAGGCGGATATGGAGCGGTTGATTCAGGCGGGGGCCACGCGCCAAGCCGGGCCGACCACTACTGCCGCTGGCGATGTGCTGATCATGATGCGCGATCCCTGGGGATTTGCGATTCAAATGTGCAAGCGGGCGAAGCCGTGGAAATGAATCTGAATAACCATTCGATTGCAACAATTGATCTGAAGGCCTAAGAGAAGGAAATGAAAATCACGACCCTTACACCCAGGGATTCGTTTCACCGCATTCATACCTATTTCGTTGGTTCGCCCTACCACCCGGACGGCCGCACGATTCTCTACACCAAATTCCGGAGTCTTCGCGATTCTGCGTATGTCTGTCTGATGGATATGGAAACCGGCGAGGAAACGGTGATCGCCGAGTCCGACTGCCGCACCTACCACAACGGGGCGTGGGCGTATTTCTGTGACGGCGGGAAGAAGGTGCTCTACCAGAAAGTGTACGATTGGGTCTCACCGGACAAAAAGAACAACGTTGTGGTTTGCCATGACCTCGCGACCGGCCGAGAAACGAGTTTTAATGGTACGATCGGTCTGTACTTCGGCAACATCGGGGAGCGCTACATCGAGGTGGATGCCGATTTCCCGGTCGACGAACAGGAGAAGATGGCGATCTACACCCGCAACATCGATGGGACCGACAAGAGGATCGTTGCGACGGTGCATGATATGCTTGCGGTTCACCCGAACGCAAAGGAGTTGCGCAACTCCAAGGCGACGTTCCGTTTGGGCGCTCAGATCTCGCCGGACAACAAGCGGGTGGTCCTCTTTCTCGTTGGTAGGGCTAACACCTCGATCCGCGATTACATCATCTGTGACATCGACGGATCGAATCCGGAGTTCCACGGCAGAATAGGCGGGCATATCCTGTGGCATCCCGATGGGCGCCGAATCCTTGCTCACGTAAGAAACAGTGGCAGTTCCTTCCTCGAAGCGGTTCGCGGACCGGATCACGAGGATCTCCGGCACGCCTTTGTCGGCAGCTACGATACGGGCAACCGCCGGATGACGCTGTTGGGCGATTACCGGTTGCCGACCGATTGCGCTCCGCATCTCGCCCCGTCACCGGACGGGACCAAGGTCGTCTTTGACTTGAACCGTCCCGATGAGATGTCGATTCTTTTGTATGACTTCCGCAAAAAAGAGATGCGCCTTCTCTGTACCGAAAAGCGCGACCTGAATGTCGAGGAAAAAGATAAAGAGCGTATGGCCTTGCTGCACGGACGAAAACATTACGACGTAAACGCGCATCCGGTTTTCTCGCACGACAGCCGGAGAATCGTCTACAACTCGTGTCCGGACGGGCAAGTTACGCTGCGTCAGATCACATTGTAGACAGGCCACAAAGAGGACACCTTATGAAAACGAGACTACGGGTTTTGCCAGTACCTGACCGTTGGTGCGTGCATAGTTACTACACGCTTTGCCCTTATGCCCCGGACGGGTCCGGTCGAATCGTGCTGGCCGGTGCCGATCTGGAAAGTAAACAGGGCGAGGTCATGATCATGGACGGCGCCAGCGAGGTGATCGATCGTTTCGCTCCGCAAGCGGTCACCCCCAGTTTCTGGCACACCGGCTTCTGGCAAAGCTGGTCGCCGGACAGCCGTTATGTCTACTACCAAAGCGGGACCCTGCTAAAGCCGCAAACCGTCCGACGTGAAGTGGCGACGGGCGATGAAATCCGGGTCGAAGGGGATCTTGAGGGCATACCGCCCTCTGGCGAGCCGGGTCTTTCCTGCAGCCATGGCCTGCTGTATGCCGCCGGATATGGCGATAAAAAATGGAAACCGGAGGAGGCCCCGGTCCCCT
>SLLF01000332.1 GCA_007134175.1 Kiritimatiellia bacterium
GTAGAGATGCGTCAGCAGCTGCGGATAACTCTCCACGTCGTCCTGCTGCACCCAGCGATAGTTCAGGTCCAGCAAGACCGGACGGCTGAGTTCCCGCGCCAGCCGCTCCATCGAGGCCGGCAACTGGTTGCGCTGGGTCGTAATAATCGAATCGCCCCGGTTCATGTAGGCGATAAGGTCGAGCAAATAATCGTTGATACGTGGCCCGCCGCCGACGGTGAATACCGTGACACGACCGGCATTGGCCTGGGTAAATTCCTCGATGATTGCGGTGCTGTCGAGCATCCCGGCGGTGGGAATGCCGTCACTGACCAGAATGGCCAGTAACGGTCTGGCCGAGTCCGGACGATAGTCCAACAACGGCAACAGGGAGGCGTACACATCCGTTTCGCCCTCTGCACTCAAATTCTCAACGAAATAAGCCGCCCGTGCACGATTGCGAGCGTCCACGCCGGTTAACCCGCCGAACGCCCTGGACACGTCGTCGTTGAAGGCCCACACGTCGAAGCGGTCCTCCGGCCGCAGCGAACCAAGCCAGTAATGCCAGCCCGTGCGGGTACGCTCCACCGTGCGCTGGGTCATACTGGCAGACGCATCCTGAATCAGGAGCACATCCTTTCCTAACGGGGGCAGGGATGCTCCGGGGGCGCGCTGAATAACCAAACGGAAATAGCGGTAATCCGGTACACCCGGGGGGGTGTAGGTGTACACGGTGAGTTGCAGCAGGTTTTCCACCGCTTCCGCATCCCGCTCCATTTCGTCATCCGGCAGCACCTCCACGGTCTCCCAGCGCCGGGAATCGGCCGCTCCCTGATCGTCCGCTCCCAGTCGCCGCGTCCGCGGCGCACCCACTTCCCCGGGGGCACCCGTCGAGGTGCGCGCGACATCGACCGGATACGCCGGCGCTGTTATATCCGGCGCCCGCGGAATCCGCTCCGCGGCCGGCATCAGATGCCGCGGCAAGACCGCCCTCTCATCCGGCACCAACCGCTCACGAATAGCCAGAATCTCCTGACGACTATCCCATAAAAGCTCCCGCTCAGGAATTTCAGGGGCCGCCAGCGCACGCTCCTCCCCTGCCAACTGCAACTCGAGGACAGCGGGCGCTGCAGGGGCAAAAGTTTCCCAGATGGCAGCGAACGCATCATCGTCGAAAGCCATGGCCCCGGCAGCGCCCGAATCCACCGGGCGGACACGGCGGCCGGCATCTGCTACGCCGGGCCGCACTTCGTGCAGCACGATTGGATGCGACCGTGGCGCAGCTTCCCACTGAGCCGTGCGACCAACCGGCAACGGGGGGAAATGGAACCACCCAATGGCATGCAAAAGCAGGGATCCCGTGACCGCCACCCACGCCCCCCATTGGCGGCAGTGCCGCCAATGGTCGCTGATCGCCTCCATGCCGTGCAGTGGCCTCATCACGCCTTACCCTTGCAGATTCATCAAGAACTCCGCATTGGTTTTAGTCTTTTTCAGCCGGTTAATCAATAGCTCCATCGCCTCAACGGCCGGCACGTCCTTCAACGCCTTGCGCAATATCCAGATGCGGTTCAGCTCGTCCGGATGCAAGAGGTTCTCTTCCTTCCGTGTACCGGATTTTTCGATGTTGATGGCCGGGAATATACGCTTGTCCACCAAATTCCGGTCGAGGCCCAGCTCCATGTTACCCGTTCCCTTGAACTCCTCGAAGATCACCTCGTCCATGCGGCTGCCGGTATCCACCAACGCCGTAGCAATAATGGTTAAACTACCACCATCCTCGATATTGCGCGCGGCACCAAAAAACCGTTTAGGTTTGTGCAGCGCATTGGCATCCACCCCGCCCGACAGGATTTTGCCGCTGTGCGGTTGCAGGGTGTTGTAAGCCCGCGCCAAACGCGTAATGCTGTCGAGCAGAATAACGACGTCCCGCCCGTTCTCTACCATGCGCTTGGCCATTTCGATGACGATTTCGGCGACCTGCACATGGCGCTCGGGTGGCTCGTCAAAGGTGGAGCTCAACACCTCCGCTTTGGTGTTGCGCTGCATGTCGGTCACTTCTTCCGGTCGCTCGTCAATCAGCAAGACGATCAGTTTAGCCTCGGGGCTGTTCTCCGCAATGCTATTGGCCATTTGCTGCATCAGCACCGTCTTTCCGGTCCGTGGCGGAGCCACGATCAAGCCGCGCTGCCCCACACCGATGGGCGTCAGCAAATCCATCACTCGCATGGAGACGTTGTCCGGCTTGGTTTCGAGCACGAAGCGGCGGTCCGGAAAGAGTGGTGTCAGGTGCTCGAATGGAATTAAGTTTTTGGCGGTGCCGGGTTCCTTGCCGTTGATCTTTTCGATCTTCAGCATGGCGAAAAACCGTTCCTTTTCCTTCGGCGAGCGTATCTCCCCCTCGATGTAGTCGCCGCTACGCAGACCGAACTTGCGAATCTGGGAGGGCGACACATAGATGTCTTCGGGACATGGCAGATAGTTGTAGTTGGGGGAACGCAGAAAACCAAAGCCGTCCTGCAGGATTTCGACCACGCCTCTTCCGAACATTTGGCCGTTGCGGCGGGCCTGAGCTTTCAAGATTTCCAGCACCAGCTCGTGTTTGGCCAGTGCTCCGAGTTCGGCTAAACCCATTTCCTCGGCGAAGGCCACTAGTTGTGGCACGGTCATTTCCTGCAGGTCGAACAGCTTGATGGGCGGGCCGGCCGGCCGATCGGCCCCGTTGTCCACCACGCCTTCCGCGCACTCAAAACCCAGACCGGGGGGGCCGGAATTACCGCGATCACGGTTTTTGTTGTGGAAATGCCCCCGATTAGGGCGGCCCGTGCGCCCCCGGCCGCGTTGTCGTTGTTCTTCAGCCATTTTTTTTCCTCTCGTTTTGTTCAAGACGGCGTAGCGCGGTCTGCACTTGCGCCCGCAAGTCCGCCTCACTACCCGTGTTCTCGATCACATAATCGGCCCGGCCCCGCTTGGCCTGCAGCGGCCACTGGGCCGCCAGGCGCTGCGCTATCTCACGCGGACTCAGTCCGCGTTGCCGCAACCGTTCCTCTACATCTTTCAGTGGTGCCGTTACACACCAGACCACATCCACATCGCGCTCCGCCCCGACTTCGTACAGCAATGGGATGATTACCGCCACCCATGACGCGCGGGACTGCCATGCTGCGACCCAATCCAGCCAAGCGCGCCGCACATGCGGATGCACCAGCCCGTTCAACGCCTGTCGTTCAACTTCCGCGGCAAACACGCGCGCACCCAGTCGCTTTCGGTCAATCGTGCCGTCCGGCCGACAAATGTCCGTCCCGAACCGGTCAACCACCCCGGCATAGGCCGGACCGTCCGGCTGCATGACCGCATGGGCGACCTCATCGGTCTCGCAGACCGGCACACCTCCCTCCCGCAGGATATGGCCTACCGTGCTTTTGCCGCAGGCAATGCCGCCCGTTATGCCAATGCAATGTGTCTTCCTATTCAAGGCACCGACTCATCTTCTCCTGGCACGGTCACCACTGCCGATTCGCGCTGCACCGTTACCTGTGCCACCACCTCCCGGGCATGGTACTGCGCCGGGAACAAACTCAAGGCGTCCCACGCCCAGCGCTCAGCATCGTCCAAATTCTCCCGTGCCAACGCGCGACGAGCGCGGATAGTCAAGTAATCCGCCCGCGCTTCGTCCGCCCGGGTAATCAACCGGAACACCCGGTATTTCCGGTTGCCCCACAGGTATTCAAAGTAGCGCACGCGATCCGGTTCAAACTCAAACGTGCGAGCCGCCGCGTACGGGGGCGGATCCAGCGCATCCACGAAATAGCGCATCTGCAATTCGGGATGCCGGGTGGCAAACTCGCCTACCGCGTAGACATAATAGGCCGCCCCATGATCTTCCGCCCAATTTCTAAACTGTTCTTCATCGGCCTGGAAAAGTGCCCGGCCATAGGCCTCAACCCGTTGGCGAATGGCAACGGTTTCAAATTTCGGATGCAGGATGATCGGACAATCCCCGTACGCCAACAACGATGAACTCACCCCAAAATTAGCCAGCACCGGATCGGGTGCCACGTATTCCTGCAACCACTCCGTCACTTCCTTTAATTCCGCATAATAAACGTTCGGCCGCCCCCAACGGCCGGGATCTTCCCAGACTTGCATTGCCTCAATCAACCCAGCCAGCATGGTCAGCGGCACAACCCACCAGACATGTACCCGCCGTGGTCCACTCAAGGACCAAGCCCACCAGGCACCCAGCCCCGCGCAGGCGAATATCGCTACGTAAACGTGGAAACGCACA
>SLLF01000329.1 GCA_007134175.1 Kiritimatiellia bacterium
CCAGACAGGCCAGCTCTATCTGGAGAGCGCGGCCATGGCGCTGGGGCGGGTCTACTGCTTCGGGCCGACTTTTCGCGCGGAGAAATCGAAGACGCGCCGGCACTTGGCGGAGTTCTGGATGGTGGAACCGGAAATCGCGTTTGCCGAATTGCCGGATCTGGTGGAGTGGGCCGAAGCGTTTATCATCTACTTGGTCCAAGCCGTGATGGCGGAACGCCGCCCGGAATTGATGGAGCTGGGGCGCGATGTAGACCGGCTGGCTGCGATTCAGGCACCGTTTCCGCGCCTGACCTATACCGAAGCGGTCGAGCTGCTGCGCAGTACGGAGGTCCACGAAGAGCTGCAGGCGGAATGGGCAGCGGACCGCCAGCGGTTGACACGTCTGCGCGAGGATCTGGTGGAACAGGAGGCACAACGCGCTCAAGCCCGCAAGCGTTGGCAGCAGGAAAAATGGGATCGGTCCATCCACGATCTGCGCGAGGAAATCCGCGCATTGGACGAGGACCTGCGGACACGCCCCCAGCATATCGAAGGGGCTCGCCATTTCACCTGGGGCGCGGACCTTGGTGGTGACGAGGAGACGATCCTCTCGCGACGTTTTGACCGTCCCTTGATCATCACGGAATATCCGCGGGGAGTGAAAGCTTTCTATATGAAACCGCATCCGGACGACCCGCGCCGGGTGCTGAACCTGGACGTGCTGGCGCCGGAAGGCTACGGCGAAATCATCGGCGGCAGTCAGCGTGAGGACAATTTGTCGGCCTTGAAAAAGCGCATAGCGGAAGAGGGAATGGATCCGGCTCCGTACCAATGGTATCTTGACCTGCGCCGCTACGGTTCGGTACCGCATGGCGGCTTCGGTCTAGGCGTGGAACGCACGGTGGCTTGGATTTGCGGTCTGCGCCATATTCGTGAAACCATTCCGTTCCCGCGGATGATGGGACGTATGACGCCATAACAAAGCAGGTTCTTGCAAAACCACCAGCCACACTGGGTGGCACGGGCATCTTGCCCGTGATTCATGGGCGGGACGCCCATGCCACTACAGGTCTTGCAAGAGCCTCGAAGGATATATGCAGATGAAAGAACAACAGCAAGAACAGTCAGCGAGTTGGAACATGGGCCGGTTGATGGAGCTGGCCACGGGGTACTGGAAGTCGGCCGTTTTGTCGGCCGGCGTGGAGCTTGGCGTGTTCGATGCGTTAGCCGGCGATGGGCGAACATTGGCCAAACTGGCCGCGCAGCTTAAGACGGCGGAGCGTCATCTGGCGGAGGTGTTGGACGCACTGGTGGCGTTGGAATTATTGGAAAAGGAAGATACCACCTATCGCCTGGCCGCAACGGCGGCTCCGTTGCTCAGCCGGAAGAGTCACGCCTGTGTGCTGGATGCGCTGCGGTTCAACATGGATTTGTATCCGCTGTGGGGCCGGATTCCCGAGGCGGTACGCCAGGGTGGCCCGGTCTTGCCGCCAGGTGCACATCTGGGGGCCGACCCCGAACGTACCCGCCGCTTTGCATTGGGTATGCATAGTCGAGCGCTCGGCTTGGCCCCGGCGGTGTTGCCGGCCTTGGATCCGGGCAACGCCACCACCTTGCTTGATCTGGCGGCGGGGCCGGGTACGTTCAGTCGCCTGCTGGCGGAACAGCATACGCATCTACACGTGACCCAGTTTGATCTGGCACCCGTCCTGGCGGTGGCCGAGGAGTTGACTGTTGGCCACCCGGCAGCGGATCGGATTACGTTCCAGCCAGGAGATTATCATACGGATGAGCTGCCCGCCGGTTGTGAACGAGTCCTGCTCTGTGGTGCCATTCATCAGGAAAATGAACGCTTTGCGCAGGAATTGTTCACCCGCGTGCGCACGGCCTTGGCGCCCGACGGCCGCTTCTGGATTGTCGATATGATGCTGGAAGCGGACCGTAGCGGACCGCTCTTTTCCAATTTGTTTTCGATCAACATGATGTTGACCAGTCCGCAGGGGCGCGTCTTCACGGCTGATCGGCTGCAGGCGCTATTGCTGGCTGCGGGATTTGCGACCGTTGAACGGAAACAACCTCCGTGGTCGCCGTACTGGGTATTGGAGGCGAGTTAACCCGATTCCAGCCGTTGACGCAAGCCGCTGATCCGTTGGCCGGTATCGCCATTGCGCACCGCAATGGCCAAGGCTTTCGGTGTGCCCACCAGCACCACCAGTTGCTTGCCGCGCGTGATAGCGGTGTAGAGCAGGTTGCGCTGCAGGAGCACGTAGTGCTGGGTGTGTACTGGCATGACGACGAACGGATATTCGCTCCCTTGACTTTTATGCACCGTAACGGCGTACGCCAGGGTAAGGGCGTCCAGTTCCTGATAGTCGTAGTCCACCGCCCGCTGCTCGAAGCGCACCGTCAACGTACGATCCTCGGGGTGCAGCGCTTGGATGCGGCCGATGTCTCCATTGAACACGTCCTTTTGGTAATCGTTGATCAGTTGCATGACCTTGTCGCCGACCCGGTAAGTATAGCCGTACCGTTCAATGGCGTCTCCCTGCGGGTTCAAGGCGGCTTGCAAGGCCTGGTTGAGCGCACGGGCTCCCAGCGACCCGCGTTGCATGGGGGTGATGACCTGAATGTGTTCGAATGGGTTGGCCTTGAAACGGCGCGGTAGCGATTCCTTCACTAGGCGCACAATACGCGCCGCGCCTGCTTCCGGTTCCTCGTGGTGCAGAAAGTAGAAGTCGCTCGCGGCCGATGCCGCGTCCTCCTTGGCGGGGACGAGCGGGAGTTGTCCCTGGTTGATCCGGTGTGCATTGGTAATGATAGCGCTCTGCGATGCCTGGCGAAAGACCTCAGTCAGGCGGCAGACTTGGAACCGGCCGCATTCAATCAGGTCGCGCAGTACGTTGCCCGGACCGACGGAGGGCAGCTGGTCCACATCGCCGACCCAGATCACCGCAGCCCGGCGGGGTAGGGCGCGGCTGAGTTGACCTGCCAGCACAATATCCAGCATGCTGGCTTCATCAATGACGAACACATCACCCGCCAGCGGCTTGTCGGCCCCGTACTTGAAGCGGCCGGTTTGCGGATCGAATTCCAACAAGCGGTGGATGGTTTTGGCGGTCAATCCCGTGGTTTCGCTCATACGCTTGGCGGCGCGGCCGGTCGGCGCACAACAGACGACCTTCAGTTTCTTGGCACGAAAGATCTTGAGTATGGAGTTTACAATGGTGGTCTTGCCGACGCCGGGTCCGCCGGTGATGATCATCACCTTGCTACCCACCGCCTGGCGGATCGCCTCCTGCTGCGCCGGTGCCAGCTCCAGACGGACTTGGTCCTGCACCCAGGCCAGCGCCTTGTCCACATCGATCGGCGGACAGGGATGCGTTCCGCCGGCCAACGCACACAGGTCGGCGGCAAACACCTTTTCCGCCAGGTAGAGGGCGCGCAAGTAGATGACCGGTTCGCCGTGCGGGTCGCTATCCTGTACCAGACGGTTCGCGTGGATACCGTGATCGACAGCGGTGGATACGATGGCGGTCGGAATCTCGAGCATCTTTTCCGCTGTCTCGATCAATGCCGTGCGCGGATAGGCACAGTGCCCATCGGAGGTTAGTTCCTGCAAGACATGCTCAATCCCGGCGCGGGCGCGCAGGTCGGAGTCGTGGGCGATCCCCAGCTGGCGCGCCACTTGATCAGCGGTTTGGAAACCGATCCCGCGGATATCGCGCGCCAGGCAATACGGGTCGCTCATAACCGTCTCGATCGCCTGCTCGCCATAGGTTTTGTAAATGCGAAAGGCGCGGGCCGTGCTGACGCCGTGGCTGAGCAGGAAGGTCATAATCGCGCGCACGACCTTGTGTTCCGCCCACGCCTCCTTGATCGCGGTACGCCGGCCCGGCCCGATGCCGGGCACTTTCAGCAGCAATGCCGAACGATTATCGATGACGTCGAAGACCTCTTTGCCGAAGGCCTGCACCAGTTTCTGGGCATAGACCGGCCCGATCCCTTTTATTAAACCGGAACCCAAATACCGCTCGATTCCCTCCAGCGTGTCCGGATGCGTGGTGCGCAGGTGATCGGCCTTGAACTGCTGGCCATGTTTCGGATCAATGTGCCAGCGTCCCTCCGCTTCCAGCCATTCGCCCGCCGAAATGTTGGGAAGGGTTCCGACTACGGTCACGGGTTCGCGCAGACCGCGGACCTTGACCTTGAGCACGGCGAAGCCGGTCTCTTCGCTATGAAATGTCACGCGTTCCACCGATCCCGTCAAATGGGTTTCCCGGGC
>SLLF01000026.1 GCA_007134175.1 Kiritimatiellia bacterium
ATGGTCGAGTGGGTGGGGTTGCCGAGCACCAGCCGGATACCCGGCCGGGTAAGATCCTCGAGGGACTCGATCTGGTGCGGGTTATCGCGGCTGGTGACAATGACGATCGGCGTGCTGGACACCGCCCGGCCTTTTTCAAACCAATTCTCAACCGGGCTCAAGTAGTAGACATCACAGAGCAGGTATCCGTCAGGGAAGCCCCTGCCCGGGTCCTGGTCCCGGATGGTACTCAACTGGGCGTTCAGTGCGCCACAGCCCTGGTATACGGTATTGATGCGGACGCCTTCCCGTTTCTGGAACGCTTCCAGAATCGGTTCGAGTGCGCGTCGGTTGACGCCCCCGCTGAAAAAATTAACTTCCGGTCGGTCGGCCCAGCGATCACCTTCCTTGACGTCGAATCCCTCGGCGGCAAAATGCTTCATGCCCTTCTCCGGGGCCGTGAGGAATCGCGTAAAGTGCAGGGCTGCCGTCGGTCGCTCCGACCACGCCAGGACGCCGACCGCGACATCCACTCCCTGTTCGTCCAGATACGGGTCCTCGACATAATCAAGGCCGTATTGGCGAGCAAGTACATTCCAAATGATCGCGGCGTCCGCCGCGCCGATACGGACATCGCTGGCCAGGTCGTTTACGGTTGGTTTGGCTACTGCAGCGCCTTGCTCGAAGGCGGACCACGCACCCTTTGCTTCGAGTGCAGCCTGAGTCACACTACCGATCGCGGGCCCACCGGGCGTGCCCATGGCGTAGCGCCATTCGCCGGTAAGCAAGTCGGATAACGATCCGATTCGTCCCGCCGCCCGTTCGCTCATGGCAATGACGGGGGTCATGCGGGCCAACGGTATGATTTCCCGTACGATATCCAGCTCGCGTCCGCGGTCGAGATAGGATTGGTCGGCGGCTAAAAAGATATCCCCGCTGCGCAACACCTGCAACTGGCTGAGCAAGGTACCAGACCCGCCGTATTGCACCTCGATACGAATCGGATGGCCGTGTCGTTCGAGATAGTACGCCTGATAGTCCTCAATAACGGCGTCCAGTGCCCGTTGCATGCCTGCCGCACTGTAGATGGTCAGCGATTCGGCATATTCTCTTTGGTCGGAAAGACGGTGCATCTCGCGCAACCCGAAAAGCAGGCCCACCAGGATCAAGGCGGTTAATCCGAACATGGTAGTTTTTGCTGTCATGATGATTTCCTTTTTTGCGTCTTTATTTTCCGAGGACTATTGCGAGACGCAGGTCCGTTCTCCGGTCTCATTTGCCATCTACCGTTTCAAACCCATACGCATACAGTAACGAGTTGGCCGCCGGACCGGCCAGGAACCGTGCCAGCTGCGCGGCTGCGTCGCCTTGCGGCGAATGGTCGAGACTCAGCGCGTACACGGCAGGGCCACGCACCTCCAGATCCGGCCAGGGGGCAAAAGTCGTGCGTCGCGCATGACGCAGCGCGGTATCCCTCCACACGATCGCCGCATCCACGCGGTTTTGCTCTACCGCGCGTGCCACGTCGTCGGCCGAACCGCCTACAAAGCGCACCTGTTGCTGCAACTCGTCGATAGAATAGGTGTCATTGGTCAATAACTCCACCGTTAATTGGCCAAGCACCGTCCCGTGTAAGTCCCCCGCGCCCAGGCGCTGGTCCGGATCGCGCAGCGAGGCGGGGGAGGGGGCTTGCTCGTGGTGATCCTCATGGATGAGGATCACGGGTACATGCCGGGCAAAGGCCCGCTCGGGTCCCAGGCTTCCCGCTTCAGACAACCAGGTCCGCCAGGCGGGGTTCGACGTTAACACCAAATCCGTCAGGCCGTGCTGGTCCGGTTCAGCCTCCCAGTCGGCCAGGGTTCCGTAGGTGACGCGGGTGCGGATACCGGTGCGCCGCTGGAAACGGCCGAGCAGTCCATACTCATGCTCCATGTCGGGCGACTCCAAGGGCAGGCGTAAAGCCGTATCCGCCCAAATATGCACCGCCGGCGGGCCGCTAGGGGCGGGGGGCGTCATTTCGCGCTGGAAGATATGGTAGACGAGCCCCCCCAGGAGGATCAGCCCGATCAGCGGCAAGGCGAATATTCGCAGTGCGCTCATGACGTGACCGGCCGCAGGCGACCATTCTCCAGCATGAATTTTTCGTCGGCCTCAATCCGCGTGTCGTGCGTGGCAATCAACACCGCACCGCCGCGCGCAGCGAAATCACGTAGATGCCGGATGACGATTTCGCTGTTCTGCTCGTCGAGGTTACCGGTCGGTTCATCCGCGAGCAGCAGGGCTGGTTGATTGAGCAGCGCGCGCGCCAGGGCCACCCGCTGGCGTTCCCCTATGCTTAGCTCAGACGGCGGATGGTCCAAGCGATGGGCGAGGCCCAGCCATTCAATCATTTCCCGGGCGCGCTGCTCCACCTCGGCCCGATCCATGACCAGCGCCAACGCGGGCGTCATGACATTCTCGAGGATGTTGAGGTAGGGAATCAAATGGAACTGCTGGAATACGAATCCGATGGTTTCGGCCCGGAAACGGGCCCGCTTTTCGGGCGAAAGACGATAAATATCTGTTCCATTGACCAATACCTTTCCTGCGTCGGGCTTTTGCAACCCGCCGGCGGAGAGCAACAATGTGCTCTTGCCGCTACCGCTATGTCCGCAGACCACCTTGAACGCCCCCGTCGGTACGGACAGACTCACCTGATCCAGTGCATCCACGGACGAACGCCCGGGCGGGCGGTACGTCTTGCTGATAGCCTGAAAATCTAAAATATCCGTCATTAATATGCTCCTGTTCTCTCTACAGTGATTCCCTGTTGGAATATACGATAAGGGCGACTACGAATTACGATATCGTGCGGAGGTCGTCAATCACCGCGTAGGATGTCGGCCGGATCCCGCTGGGCCGCCCACATGGCCGGTATCCAGCCGGCCAAGGCACAGAGCATCAGGGCCACCAGCAGGGATATCAGCAGCAGAACCGGGTTGAAATAGGTCCAGAAACGGGTGTCAAACAGCCCCACCCCTCCGCGTAGCGCGCCTGCGGCTACACCGATGAGATAGCCGATCACGGCCCCCACCAGACCCATGACGAGCGCTTTGCTGAGAAAGATCCACGCAATTACCGATTCCTTGACGCCGATGGCGCGCAGGATACCGATCTCCGATTCCCGTTCCCGTACATTGCCCAAGATCAGGAAGAAAATCCACAGGCCACTCGCCAGCAGGACCACCGGTATCAGAACGGTGGCAAAAGTGCGCAGTTCATCACCGATCTGAGCGCGATGCGCGATCTCGGCGGCAATGGCCCGGCGTGCCTCTTGTTCCGCCCGCTGGCGGGCTTCGCCCCGCGCGATCACCCGGGAACTGAACTCCAACACCTGCACATCCGGCAGTAATGCCGATATTTCCTCCGTGATGGCACCCAGCCCATCGATGTCGCAGACGCACTCCAGCGCAAAGATGATGTTGATCAGGCCTGCGCGGTCCAACCAGCGCTGGGCAACGTCCAGATTGCACCAGACCATGATATCTTCCTCGGAACCCTGCGCCGCGTTGACGCGGTGAATCTCGAACGGTTCCCCCATGAACGTCACCGTATCGCCCGGACGCAGTCCAAACTCGCGGGCAATGGCGTGGCCGATCTCAATTTTCCCCTCCGGGATGGGGCTGATGATCGGGTTGCGGTAGGCTTCGCCATCCTCCGTTAAAAAACGGGTGAGATGGGCCACGGGCACCTGCCCCGGCGTGCCCATGAGAATAATATCGAGATCGCGTTCGGGCCAGGTCGTTCGTTCCTGCAGCACCGGCAGCAGATGATTTAAGGTTTCGATATAGCCCCGACCCAATCGATGGACGTATTCCTCGGGAAGGTAGGTGTCGGGGTGTCCAACCGCACGGAGGGCGGCACGGCTTTGGTCGGCGTGCAGGATCATCACGTTGTGCCCGAGATTGCGCATGATGCGGCGGTAATCGTTTTCCAGCCGCTCCATCTCCTCGCGCGTCTCGCGCTCCCGTTGCGCCAGAATTTCCTCCGTACGGGTTTCATGCGCCTGCAGCACGGTGATGGATCCGCTGAAGCTGCCAATGGCGATGGCCACACACGCCAAGCCAATGCCGAACCCCACTTTCCGGTAGCCGATTTCGTTCTTGATCAGTAACCACGGTTTCATGATGCGTCCTCCCCTTAATCCCCGCGCAAGCGCTCTTCCGCCTCGTCCATGCGGTCCAGGAAACCGCTGGCACCCAATGCCGGCGCTTCCCCGTAGGTC
>SLLF01000343.1 GCA_007134175.1 Kiritimatiellia bacterium
CGCCGAGGAAGATCTGGCGATGATTCGTGATGCGGGTTTCGAAGTGGCGTCGCTGGCCACCTAGCGGAGAGCATGACCATGGTACACTACAAGCGGGATGATCAACAGTCGTCCGCTTCTGCGCGGGCCACCGTTCGTAATCAGGCCGGCATCCATTGCCGGCCGGCTGCGGCTATAGTCAAGGCAGCGCGGGAATTTGCTGCTGGCGCACGAGTGCGCGTGGCATCGGGCGAATCGGCGGATGTGGCGTCTGCCATCGAACTATTGGCGCTGGGTTTGGAGAAAGGCCAGACGGTGGAGGTTCTAGCGGACGGCCCGGCTGCCCAGGACTGTGTCGATAAATTGGTCGCGATGATCGAAACCGAGTACGATTTTCCCAACGCCGGGGCTGGGCCGTCGTTGTAGATCTGCGGTCGGCCGACTTGGACGTTGGGTAGCGGTATCCCGCCACCCGATATTTTTAAAAAAAAACATTGACTCTCCCCCCAAAGGCTCTATTCTCGGCGCGTTCACATGGACGACCGCTGCCAGCGGTGGTGGTGTGTTCCAACCAAAATGAAGCATGTAACCGCACACTTTGCCTCTTTACTCTGCGGGGTAGGTGGGTTGTGCGGTTGCGATCTGCGTTTTTTGGTGTGTTAGGATTTGTTTAGCGGGTAGTATGGTGCGAACGCGAAAATGGGGGCAACGCCCACGTAGCTCAGTTGGCAGAGCACGTCCTTGGTAAGGACGAGGTCAGCGGTTCGATCCCGCTCGTGGGCTCCAGTGAAGCGGGCGGGTCAAACCGGTTTTAGTGTGTAGAAACGGACAACGAAAGGTAACGGAGGGACAAGGATAATGGCTAAGGAAAAGTTTGAACGGACAAAACCGCACGTGAACGTGGGTACGATTGGTCACGTTGATCATGGGAAAACGACGTTGACGGCGGCAATTACCAAGGTACAGGCCTCGAAAGGGTTGTCGAACTATATTTCGTACGACGAAGTGGCCAAGGCCTCGGAGAGCCAAGGGCGTCGTGATTCGACCAAGATTTTAACGATTGCGACTTCCCATGTGGAATACCAGTCGGACAAACGCCACTATGCGCACGTGGATTGCCCGGGACACGCCGATTATGTGAAGAACATGATCACCGGCGCGGCCCAGATGGACGGTGCGATCCTGGTGGTAAGCGCGGCGGACGGGCCGATGCCACAAACGCGCGAGCATATTCTGCTGGCCCGTCAGGTCGGTGTGCCGTCGATCGTTGTGTTCTTGAACAAAGTCGACACCGTGGACGATCCGGAGCTGCTGGATCTGGTGGAGCTCGAAATCCGCGAGTTGCTGGACAAGTATGATTTTCCAGGTGACGACACACCCATCATCCGGGGGGCGGCGTTGGCGGCGGTACAGGCCGAGAGTCCGGATGCGCCGGAAGCCCAGTGCATTCAGGAGTTGATGGAGGCATTGGACAGCTTTGTGGAAGAGCCGGTACGCGCGATCGATCAGCCGTTCCTGATGCCGATCGAGGATGTGTTCTCGATCGAGGGTCGTGGCACGGTGGTGACCGGGCGCATTGAGCGCGGCGTCATCAAGGTTGGCTCGGAAGTGGAAATTGTGGGGTTGCGGCCGACGGTCAAGACCACCGCTACCGGGGTCGAGATGTTCCGCAAGTTGCTGGATCAGGGCGAAGCGGGTGACAACGTCGGCTGCCTGCTGCGCGGTACGAAGAAAGAAGATGTGGAGCGCGGTCAGGTGCTGGCGGCGCCGGGTACGATCACGCCTCATACCACGTTCAAGGCGGAAGTCTACGTGTTGAGTAAAGAGGAAGGTGGTCGCCATACCCCGTTCTTCAAAGGGTATCGCCCGCAGTTCTACTTCCGGACCACGGATGTTACCGGTGATATCGAGTTGCCCGAGGGTGTCGAGATGGTAATGCCGGGCGACAACGTCAGCATGAATGTGAAGCTCATTACGCCGATCGCGATGGAGAAGACGATGCGCTTCGCCATCCGTGAGGGCGGGCGGACCGTCGGTGCCGGCCGTGTGATTGAGATTACGGAGTAACGATACGAATGTCCTGTTGGCGGGCGGGTCGTGATGGTGGCCCGCCTGCCTAACGGGCGGATCTGGTTTTAGTCGAGGTTACTGGCTCGGCTCATGCTTTCCGCTGGTCAGGATCAAACGAAGGTGCCGGTGTAGCGGTGCGGTTAGCACAATAGGCCAGTAGCTCAACTTGGCAGAGCACCGGTCTCCAAAACCGGGTGTTGGGGGTTCGAGTCCCTCCTGGCCTGCCATCGGAAAGGGTTGACGCGGTCGTTGGTGGTGCTGAGCGCCGGAGGTAGTCGATCATGAACAGAGTTGGACAATGGATAGAGGGTACACGCGACTTCCTGGGGGAAGTGAAATTGGAGCTTTCCAAGTGTGCCTGGCCTGAGCGGTCGGAATTGCTGGAATCCACCGTGGTGGTTGTCATTTCCTGTTTATTGCTGGCGACATTTGTGGGGATTAGCGACGGTCTGCTCATGCAACTGATGGGCGTCATCATTCGCTAGTGCGCAAGAGAAAAACGGTGGGGTATGCCTAAAGAATGGTTTGTATTGCAGACGCTTTCCGGTCAGGAAAACAAGGCCAAGGAGAGCATGGAGCGTCGCCTGGAACTCGAGGAGATGGGTGAGTTGGTGCAGGAAATCCTGATTCCGACCGAGAAAGTTTCGGAAGTCAAGCAGGGCAAGAAAACCACGACCGTTAGGAAGTTTTTTCCAGGCTATCTTTTGGTAAATCTCGAGTTGTATGATGATGAGCGGCGTCTGAATGAAAAAACTTGGTATTTCGCTCAGGAAACGCCCGGCGTGATTGGTTTTGTGGGGGGGGATAGACCCGCGCCATTGAAGCAACAGGAAGTGGATACCATCCTGAATCAAATTGAGGAGAAGAAGGAGCGGGTCAAGCCCAAGGTGCAATTCGAGCCGGGCGAGACAGTGAAAATTAACGATGGCCCCTTTGTCAGCTTTAGCGGGATCATAGAAGAAGTTGATCCGGACCGGGGCAAGTTGAAGGTGTCGGTTTCCATTTTCGGGCGCTCAGCGCCGGTGGAGCTGGAATATTGGCAGGTCGATCGAGAAGTGTAAGAGGATTTGGAATCATGGCAAAGAAAGTAACAGGTCAGATCAAGCTGCAAATACCGGCGGGACAGGCCAATCCGGCACCGCCGGTGGGGCCGGCGCTGGGGCAGCAGGGCGTGAACATCATGCAGTTTTGCAAGGAGTTCAACGCGGCTACCCAGTCGCAAAGCGGATTGGTTATTCCCGTGGTAATCACGGTCTATCAGGACAAATCCTTCACGTTCATCACCAAGAGTCCGCCGGCGGCCACGTTGCTGAAAAAAGCAGCGGGCATTGCCAAGGGTGCCGCGGTGCCCAACCGGGACAAGGTGGGCAAGGTGAGTCGTGCCCAATTAGAGGAGATTGCCAAGACGAAGGAAAAGGATTTGAACGCCAGCGGGATGGACGAGGCGGTGCGGATTATCGCTGGAACCGCCCGCAGTATGGGGATAGAGGTGGTGGATTCATGAGTATACATGGCAAGAAATATCGCGCGGCGATAGCCAAGATCGATGCCGGGGCGGAGTATGAGCTGGTGGCGGCCCTGACGTTTTTGAAGGAAAACCAAGTGGCCAAATTCGATGAAACCGCGGAGCTGGCCTTCCGGTTGGGCGTGGATCCAACCAAGTCCGACCAAAGTGTGCGCGGCACGGTTTCGTTGCCGCATGGAACGGGTAAGGAAGTGCGGGTAGTCGTATTCGCAACCGGACCAGCGGCCGATGCGGCCCGCGAGGCGGGTGCGACCGAGGTGGGTTTTGAGGAGCTGGTAGCCAAAGTGCAAGGAGGCTGGACCGATTTTGACGTCGCAATAGCCACGCCGGATGCCATGAAGGAGGTTCGTAAACTGGGCAAGGTGCTCGGGCCGCGGGGTCTGATGCCGAATCCGCGCACAGGCACCGTAACCGAGGATACCGCCGCAGCGGTTAATCAGTTCAAGGCCGGACGGGTGGAGTTCAAAATGGATCGGCACGGAAACGTGATGGTGCCCTTTGGCAAGCTGTCGTTCCCGGTTGACGCCTTGGTGGAAAATGCCCAGGCGGTCATTCAAGCGCTCAGGGCGGCTCGCCCGGCTGTGGTTAAAGGTGTATTCGTTAAACATTGCACCGTGACTTCCTCGATGGGGCCGGGTTGGACTGTGGCCGCTCGCG